>JAJGAH010000229.1 GCA_020844525.1 Eubacterium sp. | reverse complement strand
CCGTAACTTCTCTTCCCTTGATTCCCAAACGGGCAACTGACTCATTGTTGGAAAGCTTTTCTATGAGAGGTTTTATATCAGAAATCGCGTAGGCTGTCAGTGTATTGCCGTTTTCTGCCATATTCTGTGGAACCACTCCGACGATCTCGCCTTTCATATTGACGAGAATACCGCTGGTTGAACTGCTGCCCTCAATATCTGTCGTCAGAATACTGTATTCCGCATCAAAAACAGAGACTTTGTTTGTGATGGAGGTGATATTTCCATTTGCAACGATATCACTATAGCCCATAAGATTTCCAAGCGCAAGCACCGGGTCTCCCTGCTTCACCGTATTGGAGTTGCCAAGAGGGGCAACTGAAACGGCATTCTTTGTCTCCGTGCTTACATCAGCAGGATTCACGGCAAGTACGGCAAGTCCCGTATCGGTATCCGCTTTCCGCAGCGTTGCATTTACCAGCGAATCGTCGCTGAACTTCACAATGATATTTTCTGCTCCGTCCAGAATGCTGCTTTCCGTCAGAATATAATAGCTGTCCGCCGTTTCTGCAACAAGAACCCCGGCAACCTGCTGCTGGGTCTGATAATCCTCGTTAAAATAATCCAGCTGACTTGTGATGCTGATGACCTCTACCAGTGACTTTTTCGCGGCATCTGCCTGATCCAGCATTTTCTGGTAGATCTGCTGATACTGCTCCAGGGTGATTTCTCCGGAGGAATTTTCCTGCTCCGCTGCTCCGCCATCTTCCACAGTACCATCCGGCTGCTCCTCTGAGGAGCCTGTCTCCTGTGTGGTCATTCCTGCAGAGCCCTCCTGTGCGGACATTCCTGTTGTATTTTCTGCATCAGAGGAACCTGCTGACTGGGAGGAAGATATTGCTGCCAGGCTCGCAGAAGATGCTGATGCTGTTGATGATGACGCTGCAGATTGATTACTCTCTGACGAAACGGAAAGAGAAGCCTCCGCATCTGAATTGTTGTCCGAGGGAATTGTGACTTTTTCATTATCTGTCCCAAGGATCTGCCTGGCTGCCGGGTACACACCCGCATGTACAAAGGCAGAAATCACACCTATGATGACACCGATCCCCAGAACAGAAAGGACCTTCAGTATATCCGCCTTGTGATTTCTGGGCTTCTTTCGTATCACCTGGTGCATGAACTGATAGGACTTCTCAGATTCATTCTTTGATTCTCCTTCTGCTCCGGACCCGGGTATAGAATTCCGGTAAGCCGCGTCATCTTCATTTTTACCCTCAGCATGATTTTCCGTATATGTGCTGTTTTTCTTGTCGTCCATATGTTTTCTCCATTATACACACCGATTTCAGACTTCACTTTGGTGTATGGATTATTGTTATACATGAACATTTACTTTAGCAAATACATATGAACATTTTATGAATACAGCTGGTAATTTTGGCATCCTGGAGACATGATTTTGCGGGTTTTTGGCTCTGATGGTTTCGTAAATTTCATTTTTAGAGTATGATATACAGGAAAAGAAAAAATGCTGGAGAAAATAAGGTTATTTCTGATGAATACACGTGCTTTAAGAATACTTGAATATGAAAAGATACTGAAAATGCTTGCTGCACATGCGACGAGTGATCCCGGACGCAGTAAATGCATGGCGCTGCTTCCGGCTACGGACATTCAGAAGATCCGCAGCATGCAGCAGGAAACCTCTGACGCACTGTCCCGGATCATCCGTAAAGGCAGCATATCATTCGGCAACACCAGAAACATTGGTTCTTCTTTGAAACGACTGGAAATCGGCAGTGCTCTCTCGATGGAAGAACTGCTGAACATCGCCGGACTTCTGGAGAATACGGCCCGCGTGAAATCCTACGGACGCCATGAAAATAACGAGACCCAGAAGGATTCTCTGGATCCGCTGTTTGAAATGCTGGAGCCACTGACACCTCTGTCCTCTGAAATCCGGCGCTGCATCCTTTCCGAAGATGAAATAGCAGATGACGCCAGCCCTGCATTGAAAAACATCCGCAGACAGATCGGTGTCTGTGAAGAGAGAATCCATGCCAGCCTTACCAGCATGATCAATGGTCCGATGCGCAGTGCGTTTCAGGATGCTGTAATCACAATGCGTGATGGCAGATACTGCCTCCCTGTAAAAGCAGAAAACAAGGGCAGTGTGCCGGGTATGGTACATGACCAGTCCTCTACCGGTGCGACACTTTTCATTGAGCCGATGGCAGTTGTAAAGCTGAACAACGATATCCGTGAACTGGAGATCCGTGAAAAGAAGGAAATTGAAACCATCCTGGCAAATCTGAGCAATGCTGCAGCAGAGCATATTGAGGACCTGTCCTATGACATGCAGAATATGGCAGAGCTTGATTTTATTTTTGCCCGGGGGGCTCTCGCACTTGAGATGCATGCGACCCGCCCCGTTCTGAATACAGAAGGCCGCATTGATCTTCACAAGGCAAGACATCCACTGATTGAGAAACATAAGGTGGTTCCCATTGATGTGAATCTGGGAAAAGCCTTTGACCTGCTGATTGTGACCGGGCCCAATACCGGTGGAAAAACCGTCTCCCTGAAAACGGTCGGTCTTCTCACCCTGATGGGGCAGTCCGGTCTGCACATTCCGGCACAGGATCGCTCAGAGCTGGCAGTCTTTTCCGAAGTTTATGCAGATATCGGAGATGAGCAGAGCATTGAACAGTCACTGTCCACCTTCAGCTCCCATATGACCAATATCGTCAGCTTTCTGGAGAAAGCTGATCGGAATTCACTGGTACTCTTTGATGAGCTTGGCGCCGGGACAGATCCTACAGAGGGTGCTGCTCTGGCCATTGCCATACTCTCCTATCTGCACGATAAGGGAATCCGGACGATGGCAACAACGCATTACAGCGAGCTGAAAATTTTCGCACTGCGCACTCCTGGTGTTGAAAACGCCTCCTGTGAATTTAATGTAGAGACCCTGCGTCCTACGTACCGTCTTCTGATTGGTGTTCCTGGAAAATCAAATGCATTTGCGATTTCCCAGAAACTGGGTCTGCCTGCTTATATCATTGACAGTGCAAAGCAGCAGATCAGTGAACAGGACGAATCCTTTGAGGATGTTCTTACAACACTGGAGCAGAACCGTATCCAGATGGAGAACGACAAACGGGCAATCCAGTATGAAAAGGAACAGCTCACACGGCGCGAGGCGGACCTGAAAAACAGAGAGAAAACTCTGGACCAGCAGAAGGATAAAATCATTCATAAAGCGAATGAGGATGCGCACCGCATTCTTCAGGAAGCGAAGGATTATGCGGACCAGACGATGAAGGATTTCCGCAAATTCGGCAAGAATGCGATCAATTCCAGTGAGATGGAACGCAAGCGGAACGACCTTAGAAAGCAGATGAATAAAACAGAAAGCCAGATGGCAATCAAGACGGCCGCGCGTCCTAAGAAAGCGCTGAAGAGCAGCGATCTTCAGCTTGGTGACGCGGTTCATGTTCTGAGTCTGAATCTCAATGGCACTGTGAGTTCCCATCCGGACAGCAAGGGATATCTGTTTGTGCGCTGCGGGATCATCCGCACGAAGGTGCACATCAGTGACCTGGAGCTTGTCGATGAACCGGTGATTACCACGAAGCAGCTCTCCCGGACCAGCACCGGGAAAGTCCGGATGTCAAAGGCGATGCAGGTGTCATCGGAAATCAACGTGCTGGGCAAGACAGTGGATGAGGCTGTTGCTGAGCTCGATAAATATCTGGATGATGCGTACATCGCGCATCTGAACAGCGTGCGGATCATTCATGGAAAGGGAACCGGCAAGCTGCGCAAGGGAATTCATGACTACCTTCGCAGACAGAAGCACGTAGACAGCTTTCACCTTGCCGAATATGGAGAGGGTGACGCCGGTGTTACAATCGTAAATTTCAAAAAGTAATTGCAATACATTTATCGTAAATGGGAGGGGACCAGCGATGGCTGCGAAACAGAAAATCCTGATTGTAGATGATGACAACAATATTGCAGAGCTCATTTCCCTTTATCTTACAAAGGAATGCTTTTCATGCAGAATCGCAAATGACGGTGAAGATGCTTTAAAGGCTTTTCCCGACTTTCAGCCGGACCTGATCCTGCTGGACCTCATGCTGCCGGGCATGGATGGCTATGAAGTATGCAGGGAAATCAGACACAAGTCAAAGGTCCCGATCATCATGCTTTCTGCAAAGGGCGAGGTGTTCGATAAGGTTCTGGGGCTTGAGCTGGGCGCGGATGACTATATGGTCAAGCCCTTCGACAGCAAGGAGCTCGTGGCACGTGTAAAGGCTGTGCTTCGAAGGTTTCAGAGCGCACAGGTTCCGGCATCAGAAGTGGATACTGTTACCAGACCGATCAAGCTGGTGGAATTTCCGGATCTTTCCATCAATCTGACAAACTACTCTGTGACGTATAAGGGTGCGCATATCGAAATGCCGCCGAAAGAACTGGAGCTGCTGTATTTTCTGGCATCTTCTCCAAACCAGGTCTTTACCAGGGAACAGCTGCTCGATCACATCTGGGGATATGAATATGTAGGAGATACACGCACCGTTGATGTGCATATTAAAAGGCTTCGGGAAAAGATCAGTGGCAGCGAATACTGGCAGCTTTCCACAGTATGGGGAATCGGATACAAATTTGAAATTCTGAAGCATTGATTTAGAAGCATTGATTTATTAAAAGCATACCGTAATCAGACCGGTATGCAGGAAATGTTGGAGCGGTGCCATGCGCAGCCATAAAATCATATATAAATTCATTCTGGTCTATATTGTTATCGGCCTGGCGATATTTATTTTTATCTCTACGGCCGGTTCCTACATGATCCAGAAGAAAATCATTGCATATGAAAGTCTTAATCTGTATGACGAGGCATCAAATATTGCA
>JAJGAH010000228.1 GCA_020844525.1 Eubacterium sp. | reverse complement strand
ATCGATGCAGCCTCGTACCCATGTGCGGCAAATTCCGCAATGGCACTGGTTAATATTTTTTCCCGGGTCTGCCGGTTCTTCTCTTCCCGATTCACTTGCGATGGCTCCCTTCACCTGAGGTTTGTACCCGAACATTCAAAGGCTAGCATACATTATTGCTGGCAGCCTTAAATACACCTTGCAATAAAAATGACCACATGGTCGATAAATGAACTATAGCACTTATCGACCATGTGGTCAATTATATATTTGATATTCTGTTCAGGAAAATGCTATTTCTGCGCGTGCACTGTCTGCGCTTGGAAAATGTTCTGATCGAGTCAGTCGTCCTGCGCGTCTGGATCATCCTGCAGCGCATCATATCCATGCTCTCCGGTACGGATCTTGATGACATCTCTCACGTCATACAGGAAGAGCTTGCCGTCTCCATATTTTCCTGTATACAGAACCTTCTGTACAGTTTTGATCAGGTCTTCACAGGACACCTTGCAGATGACAACATCCAGCTTGATCTTCGGTAACAGTCTGGTCTCAACCGGCACGCCGCGGAAGTATGTAGAGTGCCCCTTCTGCATGCCGTGACCGAAGACGTTGGTAACAGTCATACCCGTGATGCCGATGTTCTCCAGTGCATCCTCCAGCTCGGCGAATTTCGTCTGGTTTGCGATGATGGAAACCTTGGTGATCTTTGCGCCCTTTTTCTCAACATAGGTTACAGGAACTGCCTCCTGCACCGATGCCTCTGCACCGGCCGCCTTCTGATCTTCGCCGGAAGCTTTGAACATGGAAACAACCTTACCATTCTTCTGACTTCCGTCAGCATCATCCTCATCGATTTCCGTATTGAATGCAGTAGCTGTTGCCGGGGCAAAATCAGGATATGCTACGTTTCCGTGCTCACCGATATCAAGTCCCTGAATCTCCTCTTCTCTGGTTACGCGGATGCCAACCGTATGCTTCAGAATCTGCCATACCACAAAGGAGGAGCAGAAGCTGAAGGCACCTACTGCGATGATTCCAAGCAGCTCGATACCGAGCAGATGGAAGCCGCCGCCGTAGAACAGACCATTTTCTGTGGACAGGGTCGTTACACCCTTACAGGAGAACAGGCCAACCGCAACGGTTCCAAGAACGCCGTTACACAGATGCACGGCACAGGCGCCGACCGGGTCATCGATATGAAGCTTATCAAAGAATCCTACTGCAAAAACGACGATCACACCGGCGATTGCTCCGATGATCATGGAAGCGGCAACTGTTACATAAGCGCAGCTGGCGGTGATTCCAACCAGTCCTGCAAGACAGCCGTTGACGGTCATACCCAAATCAGGCTTGCCGATGACAATCCATGCAGTAATGGTAGAGGTAAGGACTGCCATGATGGCAGAGGAATTTGTGGTCATCAGAATGTGCATGACATCCGCCGGATGCTGGAAGGTCAGGGTTGAGCCCGGATTGAATCCGAACCATCCAAGCCAGAGTACGAAAAGTCCAATAACGGCAAGAGACATGTTGTGTCCGGGAATGGCCCTTGGTTTTCCGTTCTTGTCATACTTCCCGATACGAGGTCCGAGGATCAGGGCACCGCTCAGTGCAGACCAGCCGCCCAGGGAATGTACAACGGTATCACCTGCAAAGTCCTTAAACCCAAGCTGTGCAAGCCAGCCGCCGCCCCAGATCCAGTGTCCGATGACCGGATAGATCAGCAGGGTCAGAATAAAAGAAAAGATGATGAAGGACACATATTTGACACGCTCTGCAACTGCTCCGGACACGATGGTCGCCGCTGTTCCGCAGAACACAAGCTCAAAGAAGAACTTGCCCCAGAATGGCACGGAGCTTGTCAGCGTGTTGTCGTAGAAAGACAGATCTACATTTCCGAGAATCCAGAGATGGGACGTCCCGACGAATCCGCCGGTGCCTCCAAACATCAGACCCCAGCCGAGCAGAATGAAGCCGAGGGATGAAATGGCGAAGACAATAAAGTTCTTGGACAGAATGTTTACCGTATTCTTGGATCTGGCAAAGCCAGCCTCAACCGAGGCAAATCCAAGATTCATAAAGAATACAAGGATGGCCGCCAGGAATACCCACAAAGTGTCTGTAATGCTGTAATCCATGTGATCTCCTCCTCATGTGTATACTTTTGTCAGTATTTCCGCCTGCACGGGATACATAAAAATCAGAATGTTTTCCGTAAGACGAAAAAAAGAGAGATACCGCTAAAACGGTACCTCTCTGTACATGAGCACATTATAAGCATGTGGTCGGAGAATGGAAATGGTTATTTTTAAGTAAAAGGATCTTGTTGTGCTATTATTTGAGATCAGACCAGGATGGTTATGCCTATCATAGGTATCTTTTGCCTAGTATGAACACTGCTTTTAATTTCAGACTATCATCAAGCAGTAAAAAATCTGCTATTTTTCCTGCTTCTATGCTGCCTCTTTCGTTATAAATTCCAATTTCCTTTGCCGGATTTCGAGTCACTGCCCAGAGAGCATCCCGAATTGGAATATCCATCTGCTTTACAGCAATCCGGAAGCAATCCGCAAGGTTCGTTACGGAACCAGCCAATGTTCCATCCTGTAAGACAGCTTTTCTGCCATCGACATAAACATCCTGACCACCCAGCATATAACGTCCGTCCTCAAGTCCGGTTGCTTCCATACTGTCGCTGACAAAAATGATTCTATCTGCACCAAACATTGCAAACGCTGCCCTTACGACTGATGGGTGTAGATGAATACCATCACAGATCAGCTCTACCCTGCAATTTTTCTCATCAAATGCAGCACCTATTACCCCGGGATGTCGATGATGAAAAGGTGGCATAGCATTATAAAGATGTGTTACATGTCTTGCTCCAAGCTGTAACGCTTCTCTGGCAGTTTCATAATCGGCATCTGTATGCGCAAGAGAAATGCATACATCATTATGTAGTTTCTGTATAAAGTCTATTGCACCTGGGGTTTCCGGAGCTATGTCCACAATTTTAATCTGATCTCCGGAAAGCTTCTGAAGGTGATGAAACCATCTGACATCACAGGTGCAGACATTTTCTTCTTTCTGAGCACCTTTTCGTTTTTGGGATATGAACGGGCCTTCCATATGGATCCCTGCCAGATGTGATCCATCCGGACACTTTGTAGCGCAAAAGTTCTGCATGATGGCTTCAAGGTGATGCTTTGAGACCGTCATGGATGTCGGGCAGATAGATGTCACCCCCTGTGACGCTTCATATGCTGCCATTATCTGAATAGAATTCTTTGTTGCATCGCAAAAGTCAGCATGCTTACATCCATGCAGGTGGATGTCAATAAAGCCTGGAACCGCCAGGAGATTCTGTCCATCCACCACAGACTGTTCCGGTGTTCGTGATGTATCCTTTATCTCTGCTGGCTGCTGATCTGTATCCGAACACACTTCTTCATAATCGCTTTTATTGGTGATAAAGCGGCCATGAGAAATATACAGGTCCTGATGCCGGAAACTTCCATCTGGTTGAAAAACCCGGAGATTACGAATGATCATACTACTGCTCCTTTTGGAATTTCAGAAAGTGCATCCTCATCACCGATTATCCAAACATCCGGATGTAACTGAAGGATCGATGCAGGTATAGTCGGCGTTACTTTTCCAAGAAAAGCTGTTCTGACGATATCTGCTTTATCTTTTCCACTCACTGCAAGCAGGATTCTATTAGCCAGGAAAATCGTGCGGATCCCCATGGTGTATGCCTGACGCGGAACATCATCTGCCGAGGCAAAAAAACGTTGATTTGCATGGATCGTACTTTCAGTAAGATTTACAAGGTGTACATCAGTAGAAAAATAGTCAGAAGGCTCATTAAAACCAATATGTCCATTATGTCCAAGACCAAGAAGCTGCAGGTCAATGCCTCCAAGTGCATAGATCAGTGCCGTATATCGTGTGCATTCCTTTTCATGGTCCTGTTCCATCCCATCAGGAAGGAAAGTGTGTTCTGGGGAGAGGTTGACATGGTCAAAAAATTCGTGCTGCATAAAATAATGGTAGCTCTGATGATGCTGTGGGGTCAATCCGTAATATTCATCGAGATTTACAGTTGTGACTTCGGAAAAGTCAATGTCGCCTTTCTTATACCATTCAGCCAGCTGCTGATAGATGCCAATCGGTGTAGATCCTGTTGCCAGCCCAAGCACAGAATCAGGCTTTAGGATTACCTGCGCAGAAATCAGATTGGCTGCCTTTCTGCTCATATCTTCATAATTTTTTGCTCGAATAATTTTCACTTTATACCTCTCTCCAATAGGGTCACATCCTTTAACGTACACTTCTATCTGTATTTTTCTACAATTGCCTTCATTTCATCAATTTTCTGATCCATATCTTTTAGCAATGCAAACTGATTGCGTGCCCGTTCCAGATTGTGATTGGGCCTTGCAATGCGGAAATATTTATCACCGTCCAGATAATCTGTCAGGAAGCGCATTCCGCACTCATATGTCATTATACGTGCACCATCTGCCAGAAGGCTTGTCTCCAATTCCGTCAGTTTGTCGGAGCACTGTTCCATGAAGCCTTTTGTATAGGCTTCAAATGCAGAAATATCGAGGTTTACTTTTGAAAGATCCGTTTCATCCTCTAACGCTGTGCTGGCGCCGAAACGTATGGAATCGCCAAAATCGTTCATCACATAACCGGGCATCACTGTGTCAAGATCAATAATGCAAATGCCTTGATGTGTCAGATTGTCGATCATGATATTATTGAGCTTGGTATCATTATGTACTACACGAAGTGGAATATCGGATGCGCCCGCCTTAGTCTGATACAAGGTGGTAAGATTCTGATGTTCTTTTACAAACGCAATTTCATCCACGGCTGTATTTGCCCTGCCCAATTTATCTTCTTTCAGAGATTT
>JAJGAH010000227.1 GCA_020844525.1 Eubacterium sp. | reverse complement strand
CGGTTTCGATGATTGAGAATCCTGATGTCAGGGTCATTGACGCTTCTACCGCACATCGTGTTGCAGATGGCTGGACCTATGGATTCCCGGAGCTCTCTAAAGAGCAGAGAGAGGCGATCCGTACGAGCAAGCGGGTGGCGAATCCCGGCTGTCACGCAACCGGTCTGATTTCGACAACGGCCCCTCTGGTCCGGATGGGCATTCTGCCTGCTGATTATCCGGTCACCTGCTATTCGCTGACCGGTTATTCCGGCGGCGGGAAAAAGATGATCGCGGAATACGAAGCGGAGAACCGGGATAAACACCTGGACTCACCGGGCATCTACGGCCTGAACCTGAAGCATAAGCACGTGCCGGAGATGCAGAAGATGACCGGGCTGACCTATCCTCCGGTCTTTATGCCTGTCGTGGATGATTATTATAAAGGCATGGCTGGAACAATCATGCTGCAGAACCGCCTCCTGCCTGGAAAACCTTCCGCAAAGGAGATCTGCGAGAGACTGCAGGAGTATTATAAGGACGAATACTTTGTTTCGGTTGTGCCATTCGGAGAGAATGACAGCAAGCTCTATGCCAATAAGCTGGCAGGGACAAACCGGCTGGAGATTGTGGTCTGCGGGCATGAGGAGCAGACATCGGTAACCGCTCTCTTCGACAATCTTGGAAAGGGCGCTTCCGGCGCTGCGGTGCAGAACATGAACATCATGCTGGGACTGGATGAAACTACAGGACTTGTGGATTGCGATATTTGAGATATTGCATGAATTTCTTCGTCGCAGCTGATGCGGTGCGGCTTTCCTTTAGCGCAATTCCGATTTTCCGGAAAGCGGGCGGGTCAAGCGGTTTTAAGACCACATGGTAGGGGTTCCGTTTCAGAATCAGCCCGGGCAGGATGGAAACGCCCAGACCCTGCTCAACCATCGCCATAATTGCGTAGTCATCCAGGGTTGTGAAGCGGATGTCAGGATGCAGGGCATATTGCTTCAGGATGTCTGCAATCTCTGATTTTCCGCCCTTTTCGAGGAGCATGAAGGGTTCTTTTTCCAGTTCTTTTACCGGGACGGCATCCAGCCGGGCCAGCGGGTGGTTTTCCGGAAGCACGGCCAGCAGAGGATCTTCGGCAAGCTCCATGGAGTCAAATTCCGGTCTGGTAGGGAGGATCAGGAAAGCACAGTCGACACGACGTTCATCAATCCAGTTTTCGATTTCCGTATAGTCGCCCATCAGCATCTCGTAGGCAATGTTGGGGTAGTCAATCTGGAACTGTTTGATGATTCTCGGCAGCCACTGGCTTGCAACACTTGAGAAGGTTCCGATCCGGATCAGACCAGTCTGTATACCATTGAGATCATCTACCTCTTCCTGCAGATTGTAATAGGACTGGCAGAGATTCTGTGCATAGGGGAGAAGTCTTGTGCCGTCTGATGTCAGAACAACACCGTTCCGGTCCCGTTCCAGAAGGGTGATGTCCAGGTCCTTTTCGAGATCAGAGATCATGCGGCTGATGCTGGACTGGGAACAGACTAAGGCCTCAGCTGCCTTTGAAAAGCTGCTGAATTCTACGGTTTTTACAAAAGCCAGATATTTCTGAATGTTTGTGTCAATCATGGATCAGACGACTCCTTACAGAATAATGATATTTCAATCAGTTTACTCTGTATTGTAACATGTCTTTTCCTTGTGTGAAACCGTCATTCCAGGTGATGAAATCGTCCGATCAGTATGTGATTAGCACTATTTTCAAATGATAATGCTTTATTTTCCGCTCTGTCCGGTCGCCATTCTGTGGAACCGGCGGAATCCGAAGGTGCCCATCAGCACAATGGAAACGATCAGACCCAGGGTACTGAAAAATATCGGCATGCTGTGGATCTGGGGCGTCAGAACGTACCGGAGCGCTTCATTGGCGTAGACAAGCGGATTGACCAGAACGAGTATCTGAAAAACAGGAACGCGTGCCAGGCTGAACCAGTTGAAGAAAATGGCACCGGTAAATACCACAGGCATCAGAAATCCGGGGAACATTGCGGCGATCTGCATCGGTTTTACAATGGTGCCGACCAGAAGACCCAGTGTTGCCGAAGCCAGGGCAATCAGAATCAGAACCGGAATCAGCTTCAGAATGCTCAGAGGAGTCAGGGTGAACTGCAGACCCCGCCCCATGAAGATTGCGGAGACGGGCAGTACCAGCAGGCCGCCGATGAAGGCCTCGATGATGCCCACCGTCATTTTTGCAAAGGCGATCAGGTTTGCGGGAACCGGCGCCTGCAGGCGGTCTTCAATCTCGTGCATGTTGTTGAAATCCATCGTAAACGGAATTGCGGTGCCGTGGATTCCGGTAATCAGGATGCTCATGCCGATCATGCCGGCAAACATCTGCGTCGGGAAGTCCTTCGGGAGCAGACCAATTGTCGGAAGGATGTATCCATATACGATAATCAGGACAGTTGGAAGCATCACGACACGGAAAACGAATTCCCACTTGTCTCTCCACTGCGCAAGCAGATCTCTCTGTACCATAGCCCAGAACGCTGTCCGGTAAAATCTTTTATTATTCATTGCTGTTAATCCCCTTTCCTGTCAGATATACGAAAACATCATCCAGTGTAGAAGTGCTCAGGCTGATATTCTGAAGGGTTTTGCCTTCCCGGCCAACCCAGCGGATGATATGGTCAAAATCAGGCTGCCCGCTCTTCAGATACAGCTGCAGAAGGCCGTTCTGGTATTTTGCCTTCTCAACCTCGGGAAGCTTCAGTGCGTCAGTTTCCAGTGCACTGTCGTAATCGCTGATCCTGAGAGAAACGATATTGCGGGACGGAATCATATTCTTCAACTCGTCCGCGGTGCCGAAGGCCTTGATCTCGCCCTTGTTTACAATCGCAATATGCTCTGCAAAGCGCTCAGGCTCCTCCATGTAGAGTGGGTTGTCAGAAAAATAGTTGTCCCTTCTTTATTCAGCTCCATCATCTGCTGCCAGAGGATTTCGCGGTAGTTCGGGTCCAGTCCGGTCGTCGGCTCATCGAGGAAGAGGATTGCGGGTCTGTGCATCATAGCCCTCGCAATCTTCAGGCGCTGTGCCATGCCGCCGGAAAATGTGGCAACAGCGTCATCCCGGCGATCCCACAGCCCGAACTTCTTCAGAAGCTCATCCGCCCGCGCCGGGGCTTTCCGCATATCCATGCCGAAATATCTTGCATGGAACAAAAGATTTTCCTTTGCGGTAAGGCTTCTGTCCAGATTGTTATGCTGTGTGACCACACCCATCTTTGCCCTGGCGCTTACCGGATCAGCCAGAACGGATTTTCCATCCAGCAGGATCTCGCCTCCGTCGGCGGAGAGCTGCGTCATCAGCATGGAAATGGTTGTACTCTTTCCGGCACCGTTCGGCCCCAGGAATCCAAAAATTTCACCTCTCTGTATCTCAAATGAAATATCTTTCACTGCCTCTACGACCGTGCCATTCTTTTCGTGGAATGTTTTCTTCAGATGGCTTACTTTCAATATCGGATTGCTCATAAAACTTCTCCTTTCCCTTGATACACCCGGTCATATACCCGCGTGGGGTATCTCTATGCCTAAGGTTTTATACCCTACAGGGGTATATGTCAAGCGAAAAAATAATATTTCTTTAAAATTTTTTCTTGTGAAGACAGACATTATGATGATTGGAATAGCTTATGTGATTGTGATGATTGGAATATATCATACGGAAAAAATATAGAAGGAAAGAAGATTCATTAGCTTTCTACAGATGGTTTCGATGGTTATGAGAGATTTGTATGTATTTGGGAGTTATGAGTCTTTAGAATAATGTATTCGAGAGTTATGAGTTCTCGGGAGGATGAATAACGTATAGGAAGGGTGACAGAATCCCCGTAAAATAGTATGATGATAGGCAGAACCCTGAAGATAGAAAGAACACCGAAGACAGAAAGAAGCAACAATGAGAGATGAATAGGGAAATCTACATATCTGCGTCGAATGCGGACCTGGCGCAGAAAGCGCAGCGGCTGGCAGAGCATCTGAAGGCACGCGGGCTGTCAGGAGCGGTTTATCTGCCGCCTGATCCGCCTGTATCAGATCATAGATTGAAGTCATATAGATTGAAGTCAGATGATGCGGTTTCCGGAAATCTGATGCTGTATCTGGATGAGCAGGACTGACGCTGACCGATGGAAATATCCGGATCCGCGGGGATTTTTCAGAGATGCTGCCGCGTCTGCGTCATAACAACCTTTCACATGAACTGCTGATCAAGGCGGCCCGGATCCGGGACCTGGAGGAAGGCAGGGTACCGGTTGCCATGGATGCCACCGCAGGTATGGGGCAGGACGCACTGCTGCTGGCGGCTGCAGGCTTCCGGGTGGAGCTCTATGAGCAGGACCCTGTGATCGCCGCACTTCTTGCGGATGCGCTGGAGAGGGCAGCGGCAGATCCTGCACTGTCAGAGACCGTCGGAAGAATGCGTCTGCACAAGGAGGACAGTATTTCTGCTATGCGTGCACTGTGTGAGATGGATATCATTTCCGGCATGTGTGGGACGCACGGCGAGGACAGCAACTGCATTGATATCATGCAGACCTTGCAGGATGTGCCTGCGGTGGTCCGGCCTGATGTGATCTATCTGGACCCGATGTTTCCGGAACGCCAGAAGAATGCGTTGGTGAAGAAGAAATTTCAGCTGCTGCACCAGCTGGAGACACCCTGCAGGAATGAAGAGGAACTGCTGCAGGCAGCGCTGAAGGTACACCCCTTCAAGGTGGTGGTCAAGCGGCCGAGAAAAGGACCGGACCTGGCCGGGATGAAGCCGGGGTACTCCATCCCGGGCAAAGCAATCCGCTACGACTGCTTTGTTTTTCCGGAGAGCAGGAGAAATCAATAAATCTAAGGGTACGTATAAAATCAGGACGTGTTTACATATATAATCCGTTTGA
>JAJGAH010000226.1 GCA_020844525.1 Eubacterium sp. | reverse complement strand
CTGAACCAGCGTTATCTCGATCAGCTTCGGGAGAAAATCAATCAGTTTGCTTCACAACAGAAGAAAAATAAGCAATAGGAGAATTTATCATGAACCGCATTCAATTATCAGACCACTTCACCTACGGGAGGCTGATCCGTTTCACGCTTCCATCCATCCTGATGATGATTTTCACTTCCATCTACGGCGTTGTGGATGGATTTTTCGTATCAAATTTTGTAGGCTCCACACCCTTTGCTGCATTGAACCTTATCATGCCCTTCATCATGCTATTTTCTGCGATCGGATTTATGTTCGGAGCCGGTGGCAGTGCACTGACTGCTCTTACGTTGGGGACCGGCAAGCAGAAAAAGGCCAATGAGATTTTTTCGCTGGTACTCTACACATTGATCCTTCTGGCCAGCCTCTGTGCAGTGGTGGGGTTTGTATCTGCGCCAAAGGTAGCACAGCTTCTTGGCGCCACCAGGGAGATGCTGCCCTATTGTGTCATCTACGCCCGCGTCAGCATGCTTGGTCTTCCGGCTTTCATGCTGCAGAACTGCTTTCAGACATTTCTCATAACAGCCGAACGTCCACGCATGGGATTACTGGTGACAGTCCTGGCCGGTGTGACCAATATGATCCTGGACGCTCTGTTCATGGGTGTGTTCCGCTGGGGAATTGCCAGTGCCGCAGCCGCTACCATTATCGGACAATACATTGGAGCTGTCATCCCTCTGGTATATTTTCTGATGCCGAATCGTTCCCGGCTTCGCCTTGGAGGAACACATTTTGACGGAAAAGCCCTGATCAAGGTCGTAACCAACGGCTCCTCGGAATTTCTCTCCAATGTCTCCATGTCTGTAGTCAACATGCTCTACAACTGGCAGCTGATGCGGATTGCAGGGGAAAACGGAGTTTCAGCATACGGCATTATCATGTACACAAACTTCATCTTCGTAGGCGTCTTTTTCGGATACTCCATGGGTATGTCGCCGATCGCCGGGTACGATCTTGGTGCGCAGAACACGTCCGAACTCCAGAACGTATTCAAACGCAGTATCCAGATGATCGCCATCTCCAGTGTTGTAATGACCATTGCCGCTGTCTCTGCGGCAGGTCCGCTTGCATCTATCTTCGCCGGAAAAAGCCCTGAGCTGTTCACCATGACAACGACCGCGATCCGCCTGTATTCGCTTTCCTTCCTCATCATGGGCTTTAACATATTCGGGTCTGCTTTCTTCACTGCAATGAACAATGGAGCAATATCCGCCCTGATTTCCTTCCTTCGTACACTCCTGTTTCAGGTTGCAAGCGTATTGCTTCTGCCGCTGCTGCTGGGCATCAACGGAATCTGGCTGTCCATTGTCACAGCTGAGTGCATGGCCTTCGCTGTGACGCTGTTCTGCTTTATCCGATACAAAAATATATACCATTATGCCTGAGTGGCAGCGACCCTCTATAATGGATAGCCTGTGAATATCCTGATTAACATTGCAGGCTCTGGCGGACAGGGATTCTTTCCCAGATACCTTTTTCTATATAAGCGCAGTTCACAACAGCCCAGAACAGCATACTGAGCCGGAAAGATATTTGATAGGAGGCCTGTATTATGCGTTGCAGTAAGTCTTGAGAATGGTTATCTGACCATTGAAACAAAGAAGGAAGATGCAGTTCCTGAGAAGAAGACGATCACGATTGAAGGCTGATGCTATCGTACTTCATGCAAAATAGACGAGAAGTTGTTAGATGTGTTTACGACCGGGTTGAGCAATCAACCCGGGTTTTTTTGTAAGTGTATTCCCTCTACGAATATGAAACCAATGGAAATCAGCAGTTTCTCAGTAACGGAACTCCCTCTTTCACTGATCACTTCTTTTTTCAGGAAAGAGGCCGCGCTTTAACCTGCAGGGGCAGGAAAATCTGCAGAACGGGAAACCCATGTGACAAGGGACAGGCATTCTGCATTATTCTGCATCATTCCGCCTGCCATCCCTTGCATACATCGCACCAGCCTGCAGCACACGAGGCTTTTTCAAGCTCAGCGGGAGAAATTCTGACTGATGTAAACTCGTCCCCTCCGGCTGGATGCACGTATGCAAATCTCTTCAGGGAAATATCAAGCCAGATCGGAATATCCTCTGCAATTGCGAACGGGCAGACGCCGCCGGGAAGATCCCCCGTAATGCGTTCCACATCCTGCCTGGGTATCATGTGCGGCTTCTCATGAAACTGTGCCTTGAATTTTGAGCTGTTGACTCTGGCGTCACCGGCCATGACTACAATCACCGGCTTCTCATCAACAATAAAAGACAACGTCTTCGCAATCTCCGCTTCACTGCAGCCGATCTGCTGTGCTGCATGTTCAACCGTGTCGATTGTCTCGCTATGCGTTGTAATCCGGTCTGCAAGACCGCGCTCTTCAAGATATTTTTTCACCTTATCTGCTGCCATTTTCTACCTCTATTCTGTCTATCCTGTATTTTTATATATTTGATTCCTGCACGAAACACCGCCAGTTTATTGCCTGCCCTGTGCGTGTATATTTACCTGCGAATTCTGTGTCCGTAAAAGGAAACTTGAAATGCAATTTATTTTAGCACAAAAAAACGGAACCGTCAGTCATGCGGCTCCGCTTTCTAAAGGAAGGAGAATATGAAAAAGAAACATTGTGTTTGTTTCTATGTGTCTTATACTATCCTCCATTTGTGTTTTAAGTTTGTTTCAGATGTGAATACTTTAAAAACAATCTAAAGACAAAATTAAAAAATGAAACGGGAAAGAAATCAGCCACCCAGCTCTATCATGCGGTCAATACATTTTCTGGCATCACGGATCGTCTCCTCCGGAAGCACGATCTCTTCACCGCCTGTGCCCAGAACAGCATGGAGAACATCAACGAGCGTAGTCATTTTCATATTGTGGCAGACACATTCCTTGGAGAGAACATAGAACCTCTTGTCCGGGCAGCTGAATTGCAGATGTTGCACAATGCTTGCCTCTGTACCGATAATAAACTCCTCTGCGTCAGACTCCTGCGCGTATTTCATAATCCCGGTTGTGCTCCCCACGAAATCAACCAGCGCAACAACTTCCTTCAGGCATTCCGGATGAACCAGCACTTTGGCATTCGGATGCAGCGCCTTCATTTTCTCCACATCGTGTGCATTCATACGCATATGTGTCGGGCATCCCCCCTTCATCAGATGCAGTTTTTTATCCGGAAGCTGGTCCTGAATCCAACCGCCAAGGTTGCAGTCCGGCACAAAGAGCATCTCCTTTTCCGGCATCTTTTCTATAATACGGACTGCCGACGAGGAAGTCACAACGACATCGCATACTGTTTTCAATGAAGCTGTCGTGTTAATGTAGGCAACAAGCGGAAGCCCCGGGTTTGCCTGCTTCATTTCCAGCGCCTGATCGTGGCTGATCTGCATTGCCATAGGACATCCGGCCAGAGGATTGGCGAGCAGGACCCGCTTTTCCGGCGAAAGGATCTTGCAGGTCTCCGCCATAAAACGGACACCACACATGAGGATGGTCTTCTGAGGTGCCTTTGCAGCCTGCACACTCAGGCCGTATGAATCTCCGATATAGTCTGCTACCTCCCAGATATCCTGACTCTGGTAGGCATGTGCAAGAATGCACACATCATTTTCCTTCTTCAGTCTGATAATTCTGTCCTGAAGTTCACGCGTAGTCATAGCATTCCCTCTCTGATCTCTAAACTCCAAATTCTAATAAACTTCGACTCTTATTTTTTAAAAAAGTGATAACCAATAAATGTAACAATCGATGTTTTTCAGTATTAAACGATGTTTTTCAGTATAATGAGCGGATTACGACATGTCAAGACAATTGATTATTTATATCTTGTCATATGTTATAATAAGTGCTATGATTGTCAGCGTTGCAGCTTTCATGTTTTGAGCCTGATATAAAAAACATGGTTTGCACAATGAGCTTTGATAACTCAGAAAAATCAAACTTTATATCTCAGAGAAATCAAAGCAGAAAAGTTTTAAAGCTTTAAAGATGTCTTTTAGAAAGCTTTAAAGATGTCTTTTAGAGATGTACTTTGAAAAAATGTCCTGCATTACAGACAATCGCTGTGATCAGCTGTAATGCATGCGGAAAGAAGCTGAACATGGTAAAAACAGATATTCTGGTCGTCGGAAGCGGCTGTGCCGCTTTGTATTTTGCTCTGCAGATCCCGGAAGACAGGAGGGTTCTTCTGATCACAAAAGCGGATTTTGAGAGCAGTGATTCCTTCCTGGCGCAGGGCGGCATCTGCATGCTCCGCGATGAGGAGGACTATCAATCCTATTTTGATGATACAATGAAAGCCGGTCACGAAGAGAATGACAAGGGTTCCGTAGATATAATGATCCGGTCCTCTCAGGATGTAATCCGTGACCTGATTGCCTGCGGCGTGTCGTTTGCCAGAACAGAGGACGGCGCGCTGGCCTTTACCCGGGAGGGTGCACACAGCAACAAGCGCATCCTGTTTCATGAAGACATCACCGGAAAGGAAATCACCAGCCATCTGCTGGAACAGGCAAAAAAACGCCCGAACATTACAATGATGAAATATACGGCTATGCTGGATATCCTTACATCTGATCAGAAGGATTCCCACTGGTCAGAGCATGAGGCGGCTTCCTGGCAGGCGGCGAATCAGAACGAAATCCAGGTCGGCCGGAACAATTGGAAAGACCGTCCTCTGGTTGCTGGCCATCGCGTATGCCGCGGCGCCGTAATCCGCGATCGCGACGGCAGAACTGATACCGTTCTCGCAGATTATACCGTTTTTGCCACCGGCGGAATTGGCGGGCTGTTCCGCCATTCGACAAATTTCCGCCAGCTTACCGGAGATGCGGTTGCCATCGCCTTAAAGCATGGAATTGAAACAGAGCATGTCAATTACATACAGGTACATCCGACGACCTTCTATTCAGAGCA
>JAJGAH010000225.1 GCA_020844525.1 Eubacterium sp. | reverse complement strand
ATCTCTAAGCGGAAGCTTCAGTGCTGCCTTATTTGGCTTTTTTCCTCCGAACTTTCCGATGCCTTCCTCGATGGCGGCGTCGACAGCCTTGTTGATTTTCTCAATGGTTTCCTTATCATCCTTTGAAATGATTAGAGAGACGCTGTATTTTTCTTTTCCTCCGTTGATGGATTTTGGCTCCCAGACGTTAGCGTAGGAGAGTCTGACGGTACCAGTTACGACTTTTGTTCTGTTATTCATTTCTTTTCCTCCAGTGTTTTAAATTCTTCTTTTGCGTTTGCGATAGTAACTTCCGGGCGCTTATCGGTGCTTGGCACCAGGGTCAGCTTCCCGGGCGGTTTCATGATTAGGCTGCCTAAGACATCTTGAAAGGTTTTCTTTCCCATCAGCTTTTCCATTTCGGTGATGGAAATCAGCTTACGGATGTAGATATCGTGAAAGCCGGCTTTTTCCGCGGCCTTAATGACAGCGCTTTCGTCCTTGTATTTCCGATTGCTTCTTCCATGAACGAGCTTCCAGTTTTTCCATTTCTTTCCGTGATGGATCGCCATGTTTGATGCGTACGAGCTTATGTCATTTGCCCATTTTGTGAGCCTGGGAAGAAGGGGCAGGAGCTCTTCGATTTCCTCATCTGTGAGCTTAGGCGGGAGGGCAAATTCCTTCCGGGCAAGGGATAAATTGGCTTCTGCTCTTGCCCGGCATTTGACCGCGGCCTTGCAGAAAAGACACCAGTCGCCGCAGCAGAAATCTCCATTTCCTTCATTGGCAAGTTTCGCTTTTGGCTTGAGAACATCGATAGCCCATTTCTTGAGCTCCTTTACCGATTCCGTCCAGGTGCTGATATTCTCCCGCCTTGGCTGAAAGATTGTCATGGAGACTTCCTCAAAGTCGTAGAGATGTTCATAGAGATCTAATGCGCCAAGGGCATACAGCTTCATCTGCGGATTTTCCTCAGCTTTAACGACAATTCCCTGACCGTACTTGAAATCGATGACGTGGAGCCTGCTGTCTGACACGATGATGCAGTCCGAGGTGCCAAAGGATCCAGGCACGTATCTTGTCAGATCTAATTTTGTCTCCACATAGACCTTCGCGTCCGGGCAGGTCTGTTTCTCTTTCTCCCATTGCTCCAAAATGTAGTCCCGGTAGTCATCGGTGAAGCCCTCCATCTCGTCTGAATCAAAGCTTGATATTGGTCTGCGGCTTCGCATCTTTAAAGCCTTCTTCAGCTTGTGCTCGGCCAGCGCGTGAGCCGCGGTTCCTTCTGCGGCAGCTGGCGTTTCCTTATCCGCAAAATCAAGTTCAAACCTCGGCGCTCTGGTGCAGTGAAGCCATCTTTCCGCGCTGGAAGGAGAGAGGATGGCGTGATTTCTAGCTGGCACTTCCAAACACCTCCGCTTCTTTCAGCATCTCGCTGTAATGCGAGGGATCAATGGCTGAGAGCTTGTCCGCGCCGTATTTCTTGATGAGTGCGCGGACCTTGTCCCCGTAGCCTTCTCTTGATTTTGCAGCGAGAACTGCCCGGATGTCCGAAAGCTGAATCGGATCTTCCTGTTTAGCTGATTCTTCCATCGGCGCATTCACGATCCGCTCTAAGTCGTCTGCAGCTTCCCGGATGTGCTGAATCAAACTGGTTAAATCGTCTTTTCGGATAATCATTACTTCTCCTTTCCTGGTCAGTAGTTTTACCTTACATATCCTCCGTCAAAGGAAAACCCGAAATCCGTACTCGCAAGAAGAAAAAAGTTTGATCAAAAAAGACAAACCGTGCCTGTTCCGGTGAGCCAGTATTCCAGCGGATGTTCTATATAGCTATATATGTTCTATATGTATATATGTGTATATATAGGTATATATTTATATAATTATTATTAATAGAATATACTGGAACAATGGAATAAAGAAACCGGGAAGCCTTGAAAACACTGAGGCGTAAGTCGATCCAGAAAAGGTGATCCAGTGCTTGGCTTACCGGAACTGGAATGCCTGAAGGTAATCCAGTTGAAGGACGGGAAGCTTCGAGTGGATCGAGGGAAACTTTAAGTGCAAAATATACGTATACAGAACGTCTCAAACAATGAAAAAAATATATGTGATATGTACAACGAATTATTGTAAATCCTCTATGACCCTGCTAAAATAGGCTTTATCGATTTATTCGAGTTTTGTGCAATGCAATGTTTATTATTTCTATCTTAGATGTTTCTCAATACAGCTTGAAAAGGGCAAACTGATCGTGAGGTCAGGACGCAAAACTATAGGGTCTTATTTTTGAATTTCCAAACAGTAAGATAGCCAGATGCCATTCTTGTAACGGAAAACATGAATGGAGGGTACGAAAAAAATATGAAAAGAAAAAAGTCAAAGATGATGGGGACGGTAGCACTTTCCGTGTTAGTTGCGTCCAGCTTATCGTCTCCTATAGTTGCACTGGCAGATACAACCAGTTCGGAAACAAAACCGGCTTCTGTCATTAGTCAGCAGTCTGCTGCATCTACTTCAGGTAAGTCAGTAGCAGCATCAGGGACCCAAAATGGGGGGGAACGTTCAGCAAACTCCGCAACAGGAAGAGCAGAATAAGATCGTAGAACCTAAAGTTGATGAAAAAACAACTGCATCAAATAATGTCAATACGGCTGTTCCTTCCGACGATAAACAGGGATCGGATATCTCCTACACGGGCACCTTGTACGGTCTCTTTCCCTTCGATTACAATGCCACAATCAAGAACGATGATGTCAATAAGGGCAAAACGCTCGGAGATGTGTCTAAGGACTTCAAATACACTAAGTTAGGGAATGAAAAGGCTGGAGAATTTGTAATAAAGGGCGATATGTCCATTGATGGCGACACCACAAAAGACGCCGCATACGACGTAGAGAAGGACAGTAAGCATGACGTTAAGGCTGACCTCGAT
Source organism: Eubacterium sp. (assembly GCA_020844525.1). Lineage (GTDB taxonomy): Bacteria > Bacillota > Clostridia > Lachnospirales > Lachnospiraceae > Bilifractor. Next base: position 2,029 of record JAJGAH010000225.1, on the reverse strand, counting down.
GTTTCTGCAATCCACACATCCATTGAAAAATCTGGTATGTTAATCAATAACGCCAATAATGTGTATGTGAACAATCTGGAAACAGGCCTTCGCTCAACATTCAAGTTTAATGACTTAGACGGAGAGTTCTATGTTCCGACAACGCTTGAGGATGCGCAGGCACATTACGTTTTGTATTCTGCCGATGATAGTCCTCTGATCTACCGCATCAACTACGCTAGTTCCACATTCGCTAAGGACCACGTTAATATTCTCATGGACCTCGATCTTACACATATGCCGGCGTTCCCAACAACCTATAAGGGCTCGCAACCAGACATGAATAAGACTCTCTACGGAGAAAGTGGCACCATGGAGAATTTCAATCATGCTGACAGTGATTATGCATACAACACCAGCACTTTCGGTAACCTGAAGCAGCTCATCACGTCATCAGCAAAGAAGATCAGCCTTTTGCTCAAGGATGTGACGCTCCACTCAGCATCGGGAAACAAGAATACCACAGAAACCGATACGCAGACCACGACTACTACGCAGGGCTCAATCGACGGTACGCTTGTTGGCTACATGAAAGCGGATGTCGGCTACAGCCGTACCAAGGGTAATGTTTCTTACGTCTGGGGCGCTATGCAGGATCCTGCTAGTAAGGATTTCTATGCTGCTGATGATGATAAGGTCATGCTGACCACGCAGTTTACAGAAACAACCCCAAAGGAAACTACTAGTGATCCGGGTACTTCGGACAACCCAGGCGGTACAGATAATCCGGGCACTCCGAGCAACCCAGGCGGTACAGATAATCCGGGCACTCCGGTTAACCCAGGCGATACAGATAATCCGAGCACTCCGGTTAATCCAAACAATCCGGTCAACCCTGTAACTCCTGTTAACCCTGAGAATCCGGCGAAGGATGACGGTATCGTACCGAACACACCAATTAAGCCGACGAATCCGCAGAAGGATAATAATCAGACGACTACGGATGGTGGAAAGGACGTTACAAAATCACCGGTAGAAAACGATGCGAGCACAAAAGTTGTGACATCTCATGTGCAGAATCCGAAGGCTACAGCCACAAGGACTGCGGCGTCCACTGAGACATCTACTGCTCCAAAGACGGCCGATGAGACCAGAGTCGGCACAATGCTGATCCTGTTTGGAGGAGCAGCTGCTCTTCTGAGTGTTCTTTTGGCAGTAAAGAAAAGAGAAAATGAGTAGTAGATAATAAAAGCGAAGTTAAACTTTTGCAGTACAATGGCCTGCAGGGCTCATCCGTTTGGGTGAGCTCTGCAGGCTGTTTTCGTTGTAAATTTCTTGAGCGGATGTTATGATATAGACGGTCCACATGGATACCTCTGTGGGCTCTATCTATATTTGATTGCCGCCTTCGGGCGGTATTTTTACGCGAAAAATCGCCCACCAGCGAATGCCAGTGGGCGTATGCTACTTTAACAGCTGATTGACCTTTGCCTGTACGGCGGCGTAGTCGTAACCGGCGGCGGTGAGTTTCTGCCTCCGATCATTTCCGTTACCCCATTTCCCGGCGATGACTTCTTTCGCGATTTCTGTGGTGGATTTCTTGCTAACAGAAGCTTTAGTGGAGGAGTTGCCTGAAGTGCTTGAAGAAGAGCTTCCCGTCAGCTTTTCATGAAGCCAGCTCCAGGACTTGGCGGAAATATAGCCGTTCGGACAGATCTTGCCATTCACGTCAAAGTGGCGGATGACGTGAGAGGCCGGGACGTTGTACTTCTTCATTAGGTGCTTTACCAGAGGTGCGGCGGTTTCAATAGCCGTCGGTGTCGGAATGACCTGTCCATTTTTCCTGTAACAGCAGAGCTCGATTCCAATCGAGTTATAGTTGGTGCAGACGCGAAAGTAGGTCGCACCGCGGTTTCCCTGGTTCATGGCCCGGCCGGTGTCTAAAAGGCCTCCTCCACAGTGCCAGGCTGCCTTACTTTCCGGGATGCACTGCCAGATCTCGCTGTCCACAAAATAATGAGCGGAGGCCCTTCGGTTCCCGCCACAGAAG
>JAJGAH010000224.1 GCA_020844525.1 Eubacterium sp. | reverse complement strand
GAGCGGCGAAGGGGATGCTGCCGAAAAGTTCTGGGCTCTTGAGAAAAGAATACAGGACGACAAATACCATCCGGGTGTGACGGTGGAAATGAAAAGATCGCAGATGCTTATTAATCTGCGTCGGCTGTATGATTCTGGCGTTATCCGAGCGGAAGATCTGGACGGATTCAGCGATGAACTGCGGGAAGCCATTTATATCAGCAAGACCGGAAGCGAAGATAAAAAGGCTGATGAAGAAAAAACACATGCTGCTGCGTCGAAAAAAAAGATCATAAGCATGGAGCGTGAACTGGCGCAGATCATTAATTCTCCTGAAGAAGGTGTGGCGTTATTCCATGAGCTTGCTGACCTCGGAATCAACATTTCATACAGCGTTGTAACCAAAGGCGAGAACAAGGGAATGATCCGTGTCCGGAAGAGCAGAATCAAAGACGGCGAATTCTGTATGGAACTGGAGAAGTATCTGCGGAGACGCGGCAGGGCAGCCTATCTGGATCATGTATATTATTTCCGTACCGATGACGACAGAACGCTGGTGACCATGAGCCCGTACATGGAACTTGAAGAACTGAAACAAGATCTGCCCAAAAACGGCAAGCCCCATAAACTGGGCGCTTACAGCATCTGGGTAAGCACGCACAGTATTTACGGGAATAGAACCCCGACGATTTGTGCATGGGAGAATATCTGAAATGGATCAGAGCAGAAGGACCTACATCAGCAAGAAAATGTCTTATGCCCTCCGTCACAATCCAGGAAAATATGGATTTGAACTCGCGAGGGACGGCTCGGTAACCGTCAGCCGGTTTTTGAGGGCTATGAATGCGATGCATCATTTTGATCCGGCGCTGACGGAGGAAGACATCCGCGAGATCATGGCGAATGCGGACAAACAGCGCTTTGCCATTGAAAACGGACGGATCCGGGCCCTGTATGGCCATTCCTTTCCGATGCAGATCAATCACACTCTGACAAGACCGCCGGCTGTTCTTTTTCATGGAACTTCGCATAAGGCGCTGCCGTCGATCATGGAGGAAGGGCTTCTTCCGATGGGAAGGCAGTATGTTCACCTGTCTGCCGATGTTGAGACTGCCAATCAGGTTGGTGCGCGGCGAGACAGTCATCCGGTTATCCTGAAGGTGGACGCGGCAAGAGCAGAAGCTGACGGTGTCAGATTTTATGTCGGAAATGACAAGGTCTGGCTGGCCGATCAGATTCCACCGAAATATCTGGCTGTGCCTGGTGATAATCAGGAATTGAGGAGATAAAGACATCCAGACAGGGTGACCGGGTATCTCTCTCTCGCTCTTTCTCTGTATCTTATATCTCTCTCTTTCTCTATCTCAATGTCACTGAGGTGTAACAGGCGTGTCACAATGTGACGCAAATATGGAAGTCAAGTTTGGGGCACGGTTAATTCTTTTCTCTTTGCTTTCGAGATTGGATTTATGGAAATTAGCAGAATTATCATTAAAGGTGAATCAGGCTACGGTTCTGTTTTTGAAGCATACCGGGATAAAGTTGTAATTACGCCATCATCAATTACATACGAATACATTCCGGGAGTTGAGAATAATATTAAGAGCCATCGAAAATGGTCCTATAGAACAGACAGTCCGGAATTTTCAGTGCTGTATAAGAAAATTGCTGATATGGCGCTGCCGATACTGCACAATGATCAAATTTTATTTGCAACAGATGTGGGTGCTACAGACATATCAGTTACGTACAAAGACAAGCACCGTGAATCAGCACACTTCTTCTGCCCAAGTGAGTTTTTCAAGGATTGGTTTCAGCTTATCAAGTGTATAGTGCCGCCGTGTGAAGAAATCCCAATGGTGCTGCAGACAGACGAAGATATTGAAGGAACAGCAAATGCAGAGGGTGTTTGACATGCCGTCTCAATTTTTCAGACAGGATAAACTGTTCTCTGGAACGCCGATAAATCGTTTAACCAGTTTGTCGATGATTCGCTGTGCGGACGTCGGCCCGACTCCGCGGACCGCCTTGTACCAGTTTTTGTTCTGCGCGGCTATTATGAGATCGTTCACGGTAAAAATTCCTGCATGCATCATTCCTTCGAACTGCCTGATGCTGATGCCGAGCCGTAGGCAAAAAGGTCCATGATCTTTTTGCTCCGGCGGCTCACGAGTTCGTCATCCCACCGCGCGTCAAAATCATATCCGTCGCGCCGGTAGTTTGCAAAAACCGGCAGCCAGTCTCTGGATATGAAGCCCGCATTCAGGAGTTTTTGGCAATTTGGCAGAAAAAAAACGCTCTCCGACAGCTGATGTCAAGAGCTGGAGCGAGGCGCATGCGATCAAAGAAGAGGCATTCAGCAGATTCAGGCAGGAGGTCCTTCTCAATCCGGAGTATTCTGAGGAACAGAAAAAATTTCTGGCGGATTGCTTTCTGGAAGGAGACTCCGTCTACGAGATCAGAAAATTTGCCCATCCGAAGATCCCGATCTCTATCACGCAGGAATTGAGAAAGAAGTGGAAGAGTGCGCCGTAAACGTTTCTGCACATCCCCGATTTGCCTTTATTCATTAGGCAGTAGATCTCGAATCTGATTCTTATAGATGTTTACCCAGTTGTCATTGGCAATGGCGCGAAGAGAATCCGTATCATGCTGTTCAAAAGCTTTGATGAGTGCAGTGTGATCTTTTATTGACTGATCCCTGTTGCTCATCTTTTCACTCAGCAGATACTCAAATCGATACGCATGCCGTTCCAGAACAAGGGACATTTGTTTTAAATAGGGATTGCCAGCGATATCTGCAATATACTGATGGAAATTCTGGTCTAAATCTTCCAAAAGAGAAAATTCTTTTCGATGGTATGCTTCAGCGAAAGCATCTCCCCGTTTCCGCAATTCCGTCAGATCTTTTTCAGTAATTTTTTCATCAGCCAGGAGAGCGATTTCTCTGTTGATTGCACCTAATGCTTCATAGATTTTGTCGGCATCTTTTTTATTGGGTTTTGTGACATAGCTTCCCTTTGAAGGGTACATTCTGATTAAATTTTCATCTGCTAACTGGAGCATTGCTTCGCGGACTGGTGTCCGGCTTACCGAAAAATAGTCGGCTATATCAGCTTCTACGATTTTTTCGCCAGGCGTCAAAACGCCGCTTATGATCCACTTCGCAACACCGCGATAGACTCTCTCCTTGGAAGAAAGCACATCTGCATTTTTTTTAATTTTATGGGGAACAGGCATGTCATTTACCCCCTGATGTAAAATTTTTGATTAATAAAATACTAATGCCAGGCGGAAAAATATGCAATATGCAATATTTTTCATTTAGGGTTGACTTTTTTCATTACGCGTGGCAATATGCAATATATCGGATGAGCGCTCAATCAGAAATCCGAAACAATGTCATCACTGCATAGTCTACGAAGGCGTAGGTATCGGGAACGGTGCCTGCGCCATTTTTATTTTTATGCAGTGGAGGGGCAACAGTAGGAAAGGAGAGATAAATGATGAAATTTGGTAAAAAGGTAAAAGAAATAATTGCTTTGGCTATGGCTGTGACAATGACAGCAGCGTTCACTGGCTGTGGAAGCAGTCCTGCAACTGGCGGTGCATCGGGCAGCAGTTCAGTAACCGCAACCAGTACTTCGGGTACGGAAACGAAAAGCAGCAGTAAAACTTCTGGCAAAGCAGCCAGTGTTGCCATGGCACTGCCCGGGCTGATCACTGATGAAGCCTTCAATCAATTTACCTATGAAGGTATGAAAAAGGCTGCCGATGAAGAAGGCATTAAGTGCGTATACAAAGAGAATGTATCTCAGGATGAGCAGGTAGAGGTTCTGCGGCAGTTTGCACAGGCAGGTTATTCGATCGTGATTGGCGATGGCGGACAGTTCGGTGAAGCTCTTGCGCAGGTTGCCAAGGAGTATCCGGATACACATTTTGTCTTTCTTGTAGGAACTGATACCTACGATATGCCGAATCTCACAGCAGCAACGATCGATTACGGCGAGGCTGGATTTATCGGTGGTGTGCTTTCAGGACTCAGCACAACGAATAAGAAAGCAGCTTATATTCTGGGAGAATTTTATGATACACATAAGCAGATGGAAGCTGGCTTTAAGAAGGGACTTGAATATGTTGATCCCAGTATTGAGGAGACTTCTGTAACGACCGGTGACTGGGCGGATACAGTAAAAGCCCGTGAAGCCAGCCTGGCACTGATTTCTCAGGGCTACGATGTACTGTTCCCATGTCTGGACGCGGCCGGTGGGGGTGTTGCGGCAGCAGCGCAGGATTCCAAGGGTGAAAAGATTGTTGGATCTGTTGCAGATTACGCAAAGGACTATGGCGCTGAGAATGTAACGGTCGGCAGTGTCGTTTATGCCTGGGATCAGCTGGGATATCTTGCTGCTAAGGGCGAACTGAATGATGGCAAGTCCCATGTCATTGGCCTTGCGGATGGCGGCATCACACCGGTTATCAACGCCAAACTCACAGACGATCAGCAGAAAATTTATGATCAGGCCATGCAGGATCTGAAAGATGGAAAAATTGAAATCAAAGTAAGCGATAAGTAAGGAACGGTATTCATTGAACATTGTATTACAGGGGCTGAAAAGCAATTTTCAGTCCTTCACATCTGTTTGAAATTGGAGATATTTTCATGGCGAAAACCGAGTATGCATTGCAAATGAAGGATATTACAGTGGAATTTCCAGGTGTCCTGGCAAATGATCATGTCAGTATTGACTTGAAAAAAGGGGAAGTACTGGGGCTGCTTGGTGAAAATGGTGCCGGCAAGACAACATTGATGAATGTGCTGTATGGCCTGTATCCTCCGACAAGCGGGAAGATTTTTCTGGATGGAAAAGAAGTGGCAATCGGCTCCCCTATGGAGGCTATCAATCAGGGTATCGGCATGGTGCATCAGCACTTTAAACTGGTGGATACACTGTCCGTAATAGAAAACGTCATACTGGGGCTTGCAGATGGAAA
>JAJGAH010000223.1 GCA_020844525.1 Eubacterium sp. | reverse complement strand
AGGCCACAAGGACAAAGATCAGCGGCGACTTGCTGTCTCCCAGTCCGCGGAAAACAGCGCTCAAAACGTTATAGGCAACGATGAACAGGATGCCGCAGCCACAGATGCGAATGTACTGTACAGTATAGGTATATGCCTCGGCAGGTGCCTGCATCAGAGATGATATCTGCCCGGCAAAGCCCACCAGTATGATCATAAGAATGAGACCAATCACGGTAAAGACCGCTATAGTTGCGCCCAGCAGCTTTCCGATCTTCTCCGGCTTCTTTTCACCGAGATATTTCCCGATCAGAACCGTCACACCCATGGCATAAGCAGTGATCACAAAGGTCACCAGATTCATGATGTTGCTTCCGGTAGAGACGCCGGACAGTCCTTCGGTGGAACCGAAATGGCCAACGACCAGAAGGTCGACAGCACCGTACATGGCCTGCAGCACCAGGGATCCCAGGATCGGGAGCATGAATTGAAATAATTTTTTTGGAATACTCCCTGTCGTAAAGTCATTCACAGTCGCTGTCTGTTCCATTGGTGAACTCCTCCTTCTTCCTGTCTGCATGTGCAGTGTGCGAAGCCTGAATTGCATCAGATTCTCTCGTCAGTGCATTACCAAACTTAATCAGCAGGCCGGCAAGGCTGTCCCGCTCCTCCGGACTGAGGCACGAAAGGGCGTGAAGCTCCATCTGGAAAACAGGAGTCACATATTCGCGGGTGATATCCTTTCCCTTCTGCGTGAGAAGAATCCGCTTCTTTTTTCCTTCACCAGGAATCAATTTTAACAGGCCCTGCTGGCGCATCTTCTGAAGAGAAGAATTGATGCTCTGCCGGGACCTGAACAAAAATCTGGCAATTTCCGACTGGGTAAGCGGCCTGTCCTCCGTCAGAAGAGCGTACAAAACAACAAGATCGGTAGCAGCAAGATCCCTGCCGCCAACGAAGGTTCTGGGCAATCCCATCTTTCGGTTGATTGTCTCATTTAAAATTCTGAGTGTTTCCAATTCGTCCATAAGCATTCTTCAGGTCCCAATACAGACCAGGTATAACAGTTAATATTGTCCGATATCGGACATATAATAGGGCAGAATTACGCGAAAGTCAAGTATGAGATGTACCCCTTTGCCATGCAGATATGTGAGGTGTGCCTCTTTGCCATGCAGATATGGGGGATTTGCCTCTTTGCCATGCAAATATGTGGAATGTGCCTTTTTCCATGCAGAAGGTCATCCTGTCATTTCGATTTCTCTTTTTCTTTGAGATTTCTTAGTCTGCGAAGAACTGACGGATAACGCTCCGCGTCTGTATGCGGAAGTGCCTGAGCCGCCCGCATCCTTGTCAGGAAGTCATCCACAGCGCCGAACTGCACGTAGCTCATCAGCGCAAGAATCTGATGAATATCTGACTGCAGATCTTTGTTCAGTAAAATCTCCTGTGCTCCTGCCAGTGAGGTGTTTCCGGCCGGTATCAGACGTGACCTTTCCACATCCGGATACATTCCAATGACAACAGCAGACTCCTTATTGATATGCGCGCCGAAGGAACCTGCCATATAGAAATGCTCTACACTTTCCATCCCGATTCCAGTGGTTTCCAGCATATATTCAATCATGGTCACTGCCGCTGCCTTTGTCCGGATAAATTCCAGAATATCACTCTGATAGAACCAGAGACCCGGCGAATAACAGACAGCATACTCTTCCTCTCCGGTATCCGGAAGCAGTCGTTTTTGTATCAGTGGACTCTTCTCCGGCTGAAGAATCCCAAGCACATTCACCCAGCCATGCAGAAAGAGCTCTGCGATCAGGTCCACGATGCCCGACCCGCATATGCCCTCTGGCTTCTTTCCTCCGATCGTTGTCAGATGAAAAATCGCGTCCGGGGAAATACAGCCTTCCTTCTCCTGCTGCACCGAAGGAATTGTATGATCTGCACAGGTCATCTGTACTGCCTCTACTGCCCCGTCCGCTGCACGCATACCTGTCCGAACCACTCCGCCCTCCAGGGCAGGGCCAGCCGCCCCGGCACCACAGAGAAGAAAATCCCTGTTGCCGACAACCAGCTCACCATTCGTACCCACATCAAAAAACAGCGAGATTTCCTTCTCCTTATACAGACCGGTCGCCAGGATTCCGCTGACAATGTCTCCGCCCAGATAGTTTGCAAACCCGGGAAAGCAGTAAATCCATCCCGCAATTGGAATGCCAAGCTCCCTGCCACGCATGAAATCCGGTGAAAGTGTCTCAACCGCATAGGGTGACTGAAAAACAGAAAAGGCATCCAGCCCAAGCAGGAAATGTATCATCGTTGTATTGCCGGCAACGGTCATGGAAAGGGATCGCTCCGGGTTCATGCCTGTTTTCTTCCCCAGAATTTCCATCAGTTCACGGATCGTATCAACGGTGGCGATCCGGATCTCCTCGAGATGCTCCGGCTGGTCCTTAGCATAAAAAATCCTGGTCAGAATGTCTTCCCCATAGCGGATCTGTGCATTTTTTGTTCCAGCCTCTCCCAGACATTCTCCACTCTCCATGTCAATCATCCGCATCACAACAGAGGTGCTTCCCAGATCAACCGCGAGACCGATCGGGGCAATCGCAGATTTTCCCTTCTCAACCCTGACAACTACCCAGCGGTGTCCATCCCAGGCGATAGAAACCGTAACCTTCCACTCTGCCGGTTCACATATCGCATGGAGGCTTCGCAAAGCCTCCAGTGTTATGGAAAATTCCGCCTCATCATCCAGAGTTCTGCCCAGCTCCTGTCGCAGAGACCGATAAATTCTTTCATCCGCAGGAATCCGGTCTTCTTCTGTCGGTGCGGGCATCTCCAGATATATTTTTCGCCCCATTGGCTGCATAATATTCCTCCTTTTTTCAGCAAACGCTGTTCTTTCCGTTATTCCAGTTGTGTCAGTCCGGTGCCCACCTGGATGATCCAGACAATGACAAGACCCCAAAACCACCCCGAGGAATAGAACCACCTTCCCACATGCTGCACTGTCCGATTCTCCCTGCAGAACTGAATGATCCTTTTGATCCTGGAAAGAAAATATATCATTCCGACGAAAGCCAGAATGATTGTCAGGTATGCATTTGCATCGTCTGATAACAGATAATAGGAGGCATCTCCCATGATACCGTTATTAAACATATGCAGCAGAACAGACCAGATGAGTCCGTATTCCAAGGCAGTATACCCAAGCAGGAGTCCGATCAGAAAAGCAAACAGAAACTGTGAAATATTTCCATGCATGATGGCGAACATCAATGCGCTGGTCGCAATCGCAAACCACTTGCCGTATTTCTCGAGCGACTTGCAGATCATTCCCCGGAACACGATTTCCTCCAGGACCGGGGCTGCGATATCTCCATAAAGAACACTCAGAAACGTTGTGGCTGACTCCGTTGCAGAATCCAGCTGTGACTGGGCCGTATATCCGAAGAAATTGAACAGATGCTCATATACTCCATCGAACAGGCTGGAAAAGGTATTGATCGAATAAAGCAGGGCGATGAAGAAAAGGAATGTCAGGACTTTTATTTTTCTGTCCTGTACCAGCACAATATATACTTCAGTCTTCCACAGGCGCTGGCAGACAAGAATCCAGACCAGTGCAATCATGCAGGTGATAATCATATAGAGATTATCATCCATTCCTGAAATAATCTCAGAATTACCGGCAAATAAGCCGATAAGATCCGCGGCACATTCCATCACAAGGCTTGCAAGGAACATATAGATTAAAGTTGCAAAGCAGATATGAAAAGCGTCACGCCGTACACTTTTTCTGGTAATCGTCAGGTTATTTTCCATATCAGTGATTCCTCTGTCCGTAAAATGCATTTACGCCATGTCTTCTGTAATAATGCTTGTCCTGCAAAACCTGCGGAGCAAGGCTGGCCTTCGGATTGCACCTTCTCCCCCACCTTGTTGCCACCCAGGAAAACCCTTCTTCGGTGCCGCCGGTGCAAATCCACCCGGCATGCCGACCGCGTCAACCGCCATGGCATCCTTTCCTCTTCTGTCCTGCAATGTCTCAAAATCGTATATCATGCCTTACCTCCTCTGGGTATAACCGATGTCAAAGCCTCAATGTTTCCTTTGAAAACCGTTGAAGATGATTTCAGAAAGATATCTCCATAAAAATGTCATTGAAATATCCCGATAAAAAATGTTTTGGAACATATTTAACTTCCATTATGGCAATGAGAAGATATGAAATCAACTGCAAAAATAGCCGTCTCAGAGAGAAGTATTCCATCCAGCCATCAGATTTTGCTGCTGATTTTTAAAGACAAGGGGCCAGGCACTGTGTCACGCTGAGGTGACACAATACCTGACCCCTTGTCATCCTTTTTTAATTTTTTTAACAGCTTTCATGAATCAGCCGCAGATATTCTTCCGGTGAAATATCGGGCCCGGAAATTGTCTCTCCGTTTTCATTTAAAATCATTCCAATATGCACGAACCAGCTGTCCGGCGCAGCGCCGTGCCAGTGTTCCACACCAGGTTTGATTACCACAACATCTCCTTTTGTCAGCTTCTTCGCCGGCTTTCCCTTTTCCTGATAATATCCTTCTCCGGCGGTTACCATCAGCACCTGATAACCCGTGTGCGTGTGCCAGCTGTTATGTGCGCCCGGTCCGAATGTAACAGTGCCCACCGAGCAGTGACTGGGATGATGGAAGCCTACGATCATCTGCAGAAAAGCCTTGCCATAGAATTTATCCTCCGGCACCGGATCGCCCTGTCCTGCCCAAAGCCCCTGTGGCATTACCGCCTGATCTGTATCATTATTCTCCCATCCATTGTGGGCGGGCTGATTCCTGACCGTGGCAAGAAGCGTATCCGGAAGCTTGCTGCGCAGCTCCTCTATCGTCCAGTGTCCCTCTTTCTTCTCCAGCCTGTCAATGATTCTCGGATCGGAATAGACCTCTATCCTTCCACCTGCTGTCACACCGAAGACATTTCCGGTGAT
>JAJGAH010000222.1 GCA_020844525.1 Eubacterium sp. | reverse complement strand
ACAGAGGTTATCAATACTTTTGAGTTATCACGAAACATCGCCTACATGCTCGGTATTAGGTTAAACACTCGGATATATTTCGTGATAACAAACATTCAGTCAAGCGCCATCAACCGGCGAAGGATATCATCATCGCTGATAAAGTATCGTTCTGAATTCGAATGTTCGCCAAGTGAATTGTTTCCTGAGGCTTTTTCTATTGCTTTTCGCTCCATTTCAGTATCGGCCTTGGCATAAATTTTTGTTGTTTCAAACTGCGCGTGTCCGAGCCATTGAGACACAAGCATCAGATCCATGCCGTTTTGGTACAAATGCATGGCCCTTGAGTGCCTGAATAAATGAGGATGCACATCTTTTGGAACATCTTTGTTAATAATTCTGGCTTTTTCACCGTAGCTATGAATAAGCTTTCGGGCGTTATCTTCGGTCATTCGCTTCTTGACACCATCTCTTTTTACATAAAAGAGATAATCCAGAGACTGCATATTCGCGTCAGGATGGAACACTTTCAAATAGTTCTGAAGATGATCAACTGTGTTTTGCATGATGGGGACAATTCGTGTCTTGTTCCCTTTTCCATGCAGTTTTACGGAGGAGGACTTTCCTATGCATAAATCAGATAACTGGATATTAAGCAGTTCCTGTATTCGTGCTCCCGTATCATACAGCAACACGAGCATATTAAAATCCCGCAGACCTTTGGGGGTAGAACCGTCTGGCTGATTTAAGATTGTTGTCACGGCATCTTCACTCATAAATGCGATGGTTTCAGAATCGGTCTTTTTCTGCAGCGGAACTTTTTCTATCTCTGCTCTGCAGGAAACGGCTGATAGGCTGACATCTGCGGCATAAGACAGGAAAGCCCGGAGACAGTTGAGCCTGTGATTTCTCGTTGAAGTATTCCAACTGCATTTGCTCTGAGAATCATCCAGAAAAGACAGAATAGATTCTCTTGTAATCATTTTCATTGTTATTCCAGTTAGCGGAATGCCTTGAGTGTCTGTTAGATATTGAAAATACTGGTTGATTGCAGTTTTGTATGCCCGTACTGTGTTTTGGCTGCTTTTCTTTTGCTCCGTCAGGTATACTGTCAGGAAATTCCTTACGAGGGAGAAAAGCTCCATATCTTTTACTTTTGAATTATTCATAGTGAGCCTCCGGTATCATACTGTTAAGTTTGCCCCAGTCGATTTTTTCTGATTGAAGGAGATTTTCCGGCAACAAATGTACATAGTACAAAGTTTCTTCCAGCTTTGCGTGTCCCATATAGACTCGAAGGTATGGAATTACGGAATAAATATCCTTTCCCTCATCCAGCCATTTTTGCAATACGGTTGTTGCAAAGCGATGCCTGAGATCATATATGCGAAAGCGCGGACAATTGTGGATATCATTAACGCCAACACATGCCATCCAGCACTTTCTAAAATAACTACTTACAGTGCCTGCTTTGTAAAGGTTGCCTGATTCGTCCGGGAACAGACATTCGCAGTCAGGGGAATAGGTTTCCAACAGGAAACAGTATTCTTTTAAGAGGGAAAGCATATCATCCGAAACCACTATGATCCGTTCTTTGTACTGCTTTGTTTTTCTCAGGATGATTTCTCCTGTCATAAGGTTGACATCCGATTTCATCAAGCGGATTCCTTCACCCGGTCTGAGTCCGCAGGTGTAAATCAAACGGAACATCACGGAGAACACATGCTGTTTCAGTGGATATGAAGCATCTGCGAAGAAAGCATCAACTGTATGAAAAAAATCCGACAGTTCTGAATCCGAAAGTATATACGGACTATATGGCTGTTGCTTGGGCGTGAATTTTATGGGAATGATATATGCTTCTTCTCCCAATGAAGACAGATACCGTCCAAAATACCTGATGTCAATATATTTGTCACGAAGACCACCGCGCCCACAGTCGGCTTCATCCTCAAGCCAATCATTTACGACTTGGGATGTCAGCATGGTTTCCTCGGGATATTTATTACAGCAAAACTTATCAAACAGACTGAGGTTGTATTCATAGGTGACGATAGATAATCCGAGAGACTTTCTGAAATCAAGGAGGCTATGTATCCTATCGGAGAATTTACTGCTATAACTATACATGAAGTCCGCCTCCCCTCATTTCAATGCCTGATAACGACAGCGAACACGTTTTCATGTTTTTGCTGTCAAAGGAAAGATACTTTTCAGTTGAAAGTATGTCACTATGTCCCAGTATTTGCGCAGCTGTCTCTATTGTAGAACCGCTTGATATCAACTGCGTTCCAACGAATCTGCGGAGTGAATGAAACCCAAGGCCATCGTCAGAGGTGCGATTTATTCCTGCTGCTTTTAGATATACATTGTATCGCGTGTTAGGAGTTTTAGTTGAAATCCCCACATACGGAGCAAGGGTTCTCGTAAATACATTCCGGCATCCTTCTTCAGCTTTTCGTCCATTTAAAATGTAGTCGCAGATTGAATTTCCAATGTCTTGAGTGATAGGAAGAGCGATGGATTTACCGGTCTTTTCTTGCGATAAACGTATTTCTCCGGCACGCCAGTCAAGGTCTTCCAGTTTAAGGCTGCATATATCACAAGCCCTGAGGCCTGTTTTCGCTGCCAACAAAATAATTGCATAATCCCGCTTTCCAACGGTAGTATTTTTATCAATCACATTCAAAGCCGCCACGATATGTTCCGCTTTAGCTGGCGGAAGAAGCCGTTTCGGAGCCGGTGCCGGAAGTGATAAAAGGGCAGCACAGTCGTCCAGCTTCATGTTTTTAACATCTATCAGATATTTAATTAGAAGCTTAAGATTGTATCGCAACCCCTGAATGTCTTTTGTACGTGATTTTTGAACTTTGTCAAACAAATATTTTCGCAGGATATCTGTGGAGATATCTTGTATGGACGGCAATCCCCGACTGTCGAGCCATCTAAACAGCGACCTTGAAGCATAAATCAGATTCCGTTGTATAGGGGCTGACCATAGGGTGCATTTATCCAGTTCTGCCAGAATATCGCAAAATTCCTGTGATCCCTCAAAATGTGGAACATTTTTGATGGAAAGGTCGAATTTGCCGGTATCAAGATAAAGTCGCAGCTGAAAGACAATTCTCAAGTAAAAGTTTTTCTTTGACTTTCGAATCTCGCCACGCTTATGACGCTCGTCGACATGTACCGCAAAAGCATCCAGCACGGTATGATTCAAGTCTTTCTCTTGCATTGACTTCTGTAGCTTTCGAATTTGACTACAGCCATTTTGGGAACTTTCAATGCAGAATGAACTGTAGCCTTTGTCCTTGAGGTGCATAACATATGCTTCCAAGGGATTGCTTGTTGTTCCTGTATTCATAGGGTACCTCCTAAAATAAAAAGTATACCCCATTATAAAGGAACGATATGAAAAAACGAGTTATCAATAAATGAACATCAAAAAAAGCCAAAAAACAGCGATGCATGCAATTATTCGTGATAACTCAAAAGTATTGATAACCTCTGTTATCAGGAATTATCGATAACAGAGGCTGGGACATCGAGCCGGAAACCGAAAACGCACAGCTTGCACTTTTAGCCATCATGAACAACTTCAGATAAGAAAGCGCCGAGAGGGAGCCGAAAGCTCCCTCTCTCGTACACAGCACATGGTCTGGATCGCTTTGGCGGTCCTTTTTTGATACAGAAATATGACGGAAAGGAGGTGCCTCTTATGGCGACCAGAGGAAGAAAGCCGACTCCGACTGCAATCAAGGAGCTGGAAGGAAATCCGGGAAAAAGAAAACTGAATGAGAATGAGCCGAAGCCAGAACGGAAAGCACCTGCCTGTCCGAAGTGGCTCAGCAAAGATGCGAGAAAAGAATGGCATCGGCTTGCGAAAAAGATGGAGGCACTCGGCGTGCTCACTGAAGTCGACATGGCTGCCTTCGCCGCTTACTGCCAGTCCTACGCGAGGTGGAAAGAAGCCGAGGAGTTTATTACGGAGCATGGATCCCTTGTTAGGACGCCCTCCGGATACTGGCAGCAGGTTCCGCAGGTATCGATTGCACAAACCTACATGAAGCAGATGGGAAAGTTCGCGACCGAGTTCGGTCTGACTCCCGCATCGAGGTCGAGACTGATCGCAGATGCAGGTGAGAACAAACCGGGTGATGAGATGGAGGAGCTTCTGGGAGGTGATCCGTAATGGAGGAACGTCCCGAGGATATGCCTGTGCTTGCAGATTATCAGCCGACCCGGTTCATGCTTCCGACATCGCATTACGATGCAGCGAAGGCAGACCGGGCGGTGCGGTTTATTGAGATGCTCCGCCACACCAAAGGCAAGTGGGCCGGGAAACGCTTCTGGCTGCTGCCGTGGCAGGAGCAGATCATCCGGGACCTCTTCGGAATTGTAAAGCCGGATGACAAGCGTCAGTTCCGGACTGCCTATATCGAGATCGGCAAGAAGAACGGAAAGTCAGAGCTTGCGGCTGCCGTTGCTCTGTATCTTCTGTACGCGGACAATGAACCGTCCGCAGAAGTTTACGGTGCAGCTGCGGATCGCCAGCAGGCTTCGATTGTTTTTGACGTTGCTCACCAGATGGTTTCCATGACACCGGCGCTTCTGAAGCGATCCAAGATCATGGCGGCAACGAAACGAATCGTGAACTACAGTAATGCCGGCTTCTATCAGGTGCTGTCTGCCGAGGTAGGTACCAAGCACGGCTTGAACGTATCTGGTCTGGTCTTTGATGAGGTTCACGCTCAGCCGACCCGGAAGCTGTATGACGTTCTGACACAGGGTTCCGGTGATGCGAGAGAGCAGCCGCTGTTCTTCCTGATCACGACTGCCGGAACGGATAAGAATTCGATCTGCTACGAGCTGCACCAGAAGGCAAAAGATATCCTCTCCGGTCAGAGAGTGGATCATACATTTTATCCGGTCGTCTATGGACTGGAAGAAGGAGAAGACTGGCACGATGAGAAGAACTGGTACAAAGCAAATCCGAGTCTCGGGCAGACG
>JAJGAH010000221.1 GCA_020844525.1 Eubacterium sp. | reverse complement strand
GGTCCCGCGCAAAGGAAGAATCTGAACGCTCCTCGTCCAGTATGCCGATAAACATCCGTGCCATCCTGCCCTTCCAACGGATCATGATCTCTCTTGTTGTATATGAGGTGTCATTTGCGTGGAACCTTGCACGTCCTGCCTTGATCTGGTTAAAGCACATCGTACTGTTCTGGCAAAACGCACAGGGCGTATCCCGTCCATTCAGCAGGCTGTAACATTTTTTTCCACTCTCACTGAAAGTTTCCGGCAGATTCAGGTCGCGCTTCATGGCTCTGTTCATGAAGAGCACATCATCGCTCTCCGGGTCAATCAGCATGATCCGTTCCGGGGAAGTGTCCAGCAGTTCCGGAGAAATCATCATATTTTGATGAAGAGCTATTAATTCCTCCATCTGCTCTGCGCTCTGTCCACCTCCATGCATCCGCTCCTCCAGAATACGGATCAGATCAGCGAACTCTTTTGACTCAGAACCGGAAGCCATGGCGTGGCACATTTCCAGATGGCATTCTACACCATCAATTTCACGGATGTCCTGTATCTCCCGCTGAAACTCTGCAACTGCCTTGATCAGATCCCCTTCATGATTCGCAAAACCAATCAGAAGGAAACGGAAGCCGCGCAAATGTACAACAGACGTTCCCTCCGGCAGGCTGATCTGATGCAGTCTCTCTGCAGCTACAGACACAATCTTATCAAAAAAAGCATTTCCAAACACCCGGTTCACTTCACCTGCATCCCGCAGAGCCAGATAAAACGCGCAATAGTCCTGTCCGCTCCTCTGATATGCGTCAGCATAAGTACTTCCGGCAAGCAGGCCTCCGTGTTCACCAAGAAAACCTGTAGCTGCATCGTTGATAAAGGACTGCTCCCGGACAGCTTCTCCGATATGAATCCATCCTGCCGTACCGTGGATCTGATTGCCGCGGTACCAGGGAAATTCCGTCACCGGCACACGGCGGCTGATCTTGTCTGAAACCATTAAAGGACTGAAATGAATGGTTTCTCCACTTTTCAGCACCCTCTCATTCTCCGTTTTCAGATCCTCCGGATCAACAAACAGCCCGAGTTCTCCGGCCGTCTTGCCAATCACCTCACTTTTTGTGTCTCTGCCAAGAAATGTCAGCATTTCATTGTTAATACCGATATATCTGCCCTGCCGGTCCTTCCAGAACAGTGGGATGCCGGCAAAACGAATGAACGCCTTCATCACACCGCTCTCTGCCGCGTACGTTTCCTCCAGCTTTGAAGTTCCGCCCTTCCGGTACATTCCTGGATCAAAAGAGGATAAAAACATCTCCAGCAGATCTCTCCGGCTCCTGCAGCTGTCAAAAAATTCCATGGCTTCGCAGACAAGGATATTCTGCCCGGATTTCATCTCCAGCGGAATCGCAAAGAACAGGGTCCACCGGTATGCTCCACCCTCCCTGCGGACACGGAACGCATCTGCCAGAAATCCCCGTTCTGAGGAAGCTGTTCGCAGCAGAATATGATTTTCATCAATAAAATCCAGAAAACGCTCCTGATCCTCCAGATGAATCAGTTCACGGCAATAGGAGACAAACGAATCGCGGATTCTATGGAAAACACTTCCCGGCGCAACCTGTGGATGGATACAGGCATCGACCTCTATCATATCTTCTTCCAGATTCAGAAAATAAATACCGTCAAACAGCAATGCCATGTTACGGATTGCATGATCGTCTCTGCGTATTTTTTCTGCATTCTGGTCCATACTGATATTCAGAATATGTACACTGGCAACCCAGCGGTCATGGATACCTGACACAAAAGAAGCGTGAACCCGCAAATAATTGCCATTCACCACCATAACAAAGGGCTGTGTCTCTCCATCATATACATGCTGCAGGTACAGCAGCAGCTTCTGATAGTGCAGCTGTGTCCCTTTATTCACCGTTCTGGAAACCTCCAATGCACTGTCTATTCCTGCAGATTCCATTTCCCTCCTGAAAGCGTCATTACAGGACAGGATGCGCAATGTCTCATTTTCAAATAGAACCAGTGCTCCTGGCTCACTTGTGACAAGGTCCTCCAGCCCTGCCCTCCCATACATTGATTCTTCCAGTGGGTTCTCTATCTGCAGGCCGTTTTCAACAAGGGTGCTTCGGATCAGAGGTCCCTGCACCGGTCTTCCATAGAAATAGCCTTGAATCCGTTCACAGCCGATCTGTCTCAGAAAATCCGCCTGCTCCTGCGTCTCAACCCCTTCTGCAAGTGTATGAATGCCAAGCCGTTTCGACATCGTCACGATACTGGTGACAATTGCCTTGCTTCGTTCATCAAAGTGCCTGAAAAATTCCATATCCATATTGATAAGATTGAATAAAAATCTGTTCAGGGCCTTCAGTGAAGAATAGCCGGAACCAAAATCATCCAGCCAGACCTAGTATCCTTCATCCTGAAAGCTTCGGATGATCGCCGCCATCCGTTCCCGGTTTTCCGCGACAACTGTCTCTGTGATCTCAATATGAAGATAGCTATGAGGAACCTGATACTTTTCGCATGCCTGGTTCAGACATTTCATGGGCTGAATCAGATCAAAATCCAGCTGGGAAAGATTCAGAGATACCGGCAAAACACGGGCACCACTAACCAGTACAATATGCAAAGCCTGTACTACTACTACATAAATTAAATAAATGATACAATTGTTGCTACTCATAGCGTATAATAGAGACTAAGAAAGAGAGGCCTCTATTATGTCCAGAGCTGCAACCATGTTAGCCCTTAAAGATGGTGATCGTGAGTATCTCCAGTCACTCATCAAACAACGTACCATTCAGGCACAGATCGTTATCCGCGCTCATATATTACTCGATAAATCCAATGGCACGCCGATCAGGGATATTGCAAAGATCTATGATCTCAGTGTCAATACTGTCCGGCTATGCCTTGATAAATACAGGGAAGGCGGAACGGAGCTTGCACTATTCGATAATCAACGATCCGGAAGACCGGTCGAGATCACGGATGATGCGGTTGCGTGGATTATCAATATTGCCTGCCAGCGGCCTGCAGACCTTGGATATTCACAGGAATTATGGACGCTTAAGAACCTGCATCAGCATATCCAGAACCATGCAGAAGGGGCTGGGTTTCCACGTTTAAAGACGATGACCAAGCCAATGCTGCAGAAGATCCTGAAGCGGAACGAGATCAAGCCCTTCAAGATCAAGTATTATTGTGAAAAGCGAGACCCCGATTTCGACAGGAAAATGCACGATGTTCTTGTTGTCTATAAGCAGGTATCGATGCAGTTTGATGAAGATGGAAATATCATCATCCCGGAAGAGGGACCTATGGTACACACGGTTTCCTGTGATGAAAAGCCGGGGATTCAGGCAATTGCAACTACTGCCGATGATCTTCGCCCTACCAGAGAAAACGGGACGGTGAATCGTGATTATGAATATAAACGTTTGGGAACATTGTCTCTCCTTGCAGGGATCGACCTGCTGACAGGAAAAGCTGTACCAGTAGTAAGTGAGACTCACAAAAGCTCTGATTTTATCATCCTGCTCAGGAAGTTTGATGAAATGTATCCTGAAGGCGATGTCATTCGAATCATTTGTGATAATCACTCCGCTCACAGATCAAAAGAGGTACAGAATTATCTTGCAACGCGGCCAAAAGGGCGCTTTAAATTTGTATTTACTCCTAAACACGGTTCCTGGCTGAATCTGATAGAAAGCTTCTTCAGCAAAATGACAAAGCAGATGCTGCGGGGCATACGAGTGAAATCCAAAGAAGAATTAGCCCAGAGAATCTATTTGTATTTTGAAGAAGTAAACCGTGAGCCGATTGTCTATCACTGGAAATATCGTTTAGACGAAATTTCCGAGGATGAGGCAAAAGCAATATAATGTATCAGCTATTAATTATTCGATCTACTACGTGCTCAATCATATACTGGTCGAGGCGTCCGATCCGTCTCGCTCTTTCCAGAACAGGAACGAATACCGAGGGAGAAATCATACCCTTCTGCGGGTCCTCCCATCTGGCGAGCGCCTCAAATGAACAGACTTTTCCCGACAGCGTGCGCACAACCGGCTGATAATAGATTTTGATATGACCCTCTTCCAGCGCCTGGTCCAGATGATCCAGAATAAACTGCCGCATCTCCAGCTTTTCCTGCATCTCTCTCCGGAAAACCGCATAGGAATGCTCCCCGTCATTCTTGACGCTCTCACAGGCAATTCTGGCCATGTCAAACGAACGACGGATCACATCTGCCGGTACGACCGTGTCATATTTTACAATACCCGCCTTCAGAGAACAGCTGCGTTTTCCCATATAAAGATCTACTGAAGCACATACCTCATCAATCTTTTCCTCAAGGCCTTCTCTTCTGAGCAGCCCGATAAAATTATCTGCCTCCGTCCGGCTGAAGATCCCATCCGGAAATGTCCTTTGCAGAACAGATGCTGTATGCGCAAGACACCGGTTTCCTGCTTCTGTCCCATATTCGCGGTTAAACCCACGGAAATTTGCGATATTAAACCAGACAGGACAATACTGCGCAAAGCTGCCATCTCCCGCGTTTCTTCTGGCAAGATCCAGTGCCTGCTTATAAACCTTTGTCACACCCGGCAATCCGGTAAGCGCATCATAGACACGGCTCTGCATCTCTATCTGCCAGTTCATGACCTGCAGCAGCAGATAAGGTCTTCCCCCCTCCTGAATCACCCTGAAGATCCCGTCAGCCGCACGCATATGCCGGTCTGCGGTATAATAGCTGAAACGGAACAGCTCAGAACCGGTGCCCTCCTCACGGCTTACGGGAATCGGCAGATCCTCTTCACCTGAAAGTCCAGGAATCGTACCACCAGTCAGCGACAGAAACGCGTCTTCCGATGCGCATCCATACATCGCCACCATCTCGCGATTTACAAAAACAATGGAGCCGGAATCATCCGCCTCTGCAATACAGATACCGCAAGGCAGGAGATCATAAAGCCGGTGAAATACTTCCTGATCAAGTTTACAC
>JAJGAH010000220.1 GCA_020844525.1 Eubacterium sp. | reverse complement strand
ATAGGTCTCGTTGATATACAGGCATGCGGAAGACTCCCCGTATCCCTTCTCATTCAGAGTGATCTTCGTGATCGGGGTCCTGTCTGTTTTGTTCTTATAGACGCCGTACACGGCACCCTTAAAGGAATACTCACTGTTTCCGTCGGTCATTTCCGGATTGGCAGATACCTTCTGAACCGCGATCTTTGTCAGCTTGACCGGATCAGACATGGTGATCTCCTTGTACTCTCCGCTTGCGATGGAAAACTGCTTTACCTCCCTGTTCCAGTCCATGCCGTTTCCGACTGCCGTCTCCTTCAGGTAATAGGTGCCGGAGGAAAGCTCCTTCTCATCGGATTTGCCATCCGCTCCTATATTCATCGCAGCCACCGCTTTTGTGCATGCACTGTCCGAATAAACCGTGTACTGGCATCCCTGATAGCTGTAGTAGCCGTTTCCCATCGGCGCTTTGGTATCGCTGGAAACCTTGCGGACTGATAACTTTCCGTTAGTCTTGAAGGTCAGCGTTACAATGCCTTTCATGTGCTGGTAGCCGATCAGGCCCTTATCATTCCGGGTCACGCCGTCGGTAGCTCCCGGAGGCGTCACATACATGGAATAGGTCGCTGTTCCTGTCGCCGCGTTCCAGCTCTGCAGAGTCGCTTTGTAGGAACAGTTCATGCCAATCTCCGGTGCCGCTGCTGTGTGGTTCGCACAGGAAAGGTATACCGTTCCAAGACCGGAAATCGCACCTGCCGGCACGCCGGTGAATCTGGAAAGTCCAAATGTGTTTGAATTTGATCCGTTGTTTCTCCATATCACGGAACATGTGCCGCTGTAGGATGCCGGTACCTGGGAAGGAGCAGCTGCTGCTCTTCTGGGCGCCATGCGTCTCATCGGCTGTGTGCTGTCTGTTTTTTCCCGCTCTGCAACTGCCTCGGCAGACGGATAAACCGGATGATAGACCGTGCCGTCATCCATGACGACATCGCCAGCCTGATTCACATACCAGGAATGACCGGCTGTCTCGCCGCTCATAACCGGATCCTGCTCATTCTGGTGACCGGCTTCCGAATTGCCGGCTGCGGTACCCTCACTTCCGGCTGCATGGCTTTCCCCGCTCTTCGCGGATGCGGTTTCCGAAGAGGAAGTGATCGTCTCCGCCTTCTTCTCCGCTGCCTTCTCTACCGCTTTCTTTACAAACCTTACACTGTAGACATTCTTCTTTCCGAGAACGAATGACCTCCCTGTCTTCGCCGGATCCTCAACAGGAACGGAAGAACGGCTGCCGTCTGTCAGCATCTCCGCTGCGGAAATCTCATATCCGGGCTCCGCGGCCGCCTGAATGGTTACGCTGTCTCCCGCCTTCCCGGAAAGCACCATACAGTATCCGTCATCATCAATGGATCCCTTCGTCACGGATCCGGCGCTGTCTGTAATGGTGATATCTTCGTCTGCTCTTTTTACTGTCTGTGTACCTGCAGCATCTGTGACGGTTACGCTTCCGCCTTCCTCCGGAATACAGATGGAAAGGGACGCGGGCACATCAGCTGTATCCTGCGTACTTGACGCTTTCACCGATTCACCGCTGTCTGCCGCAAATGCGGGAACCGCATTGCTTCCGCACGACAGCAGCGTGAGGGCTGCGAGCGCC
This sequence comes from Eubacterium sp., assembly GCA_020844525.1. Taxonomy (GTDB): domain Bacteria; phylum Bacillota; class Clostridia; order Lachnospirales; family Lachnospiraceae; genus Bilifractor. The sequence continues at coordinate 3,375 of JAJGAH010000220.1, read as the reverse complement.
AGAACAAGAACTCTGTTGTAATTCTCTCTCATAATCTCATCCTTTCTGAAATATAAAAAAACAGCCGTATACATGCGTACACGACTGCGTCAGAATCACGTATCCTGTTCATACTGCGCGGCCCCTTCCGGGACCGCTTTCACCGCCTCCTCTTCAGACCAGAATCTTCACCCTGCACTGGGATTTCGGACACCCGCTGCAGTCCTCCAGCTCATTGCCGTGGCCATCGGTCGTCCCGACACAAAACTTCTCGCCCATACCGAGAAGCAGGTGCACGACAAAACCGATCTCCTCCGGACTCGCCTGCGCCGCGTTAATGAGCACGCGCACCTTTCCTCCCTTCTTCAGAAAGGATGACGCTTCGCCCATGTCATCCTCCGGCTCCTCCTCTTCCAGCTCTTCATCGAGATGCTTTTTCCAGTCTTCGTTCAGGTAATCCCAAAGGAAGGTATTGATATTCCTCCCGTTTTCTGTTGGCGGATATGCCTTTCTCCACATTTTCTCAAAATCATCTACATAGCTCTCTAATCTGTCTGCTGTCATTTGTGTTTCCTCCTCGCCTTATAAGCTTTGTTCCAGTTTTCTTCGTTTCTCCCTTGCCGCCTGGGCAAGGACTTCTTTTGTGAGGCTTCTGTACGCCTCTGCCACTTTTCCGTTCGGGTCATGCCTGAAGATGCTCACGCCCTCAGAGCTGATCTCCGCCGCGCGGACTGATCTCGGGATCTCCGTATCAAACACTTTGATTTTTCCGCCATACGTATCCCGGATCAGTGTACTGATCTCGCGGGAGAGATTTGTCCGGCTGTCCGTCATGGTAAGCAGCACGCCGCCTATCTTCAGCCCCGGATTGATCTGATGCTTCACCCGGCTCACGGTGTGCAGGAGCTGTTCAAGCCCCTTTGCCGGCAGGTACTGGGCCTGCACGGGGACGATCACCTTATCGGCTGCCGCTAGTGTGTTGATGGTCAGCATGCCGAGCGACGGCATCCCGTCGATCAGGATAAAATCGTACTTCCGCTTCACCGTTCCGAGGTATCTCCGAAGGACCGTCTCCCGGCTCATCTCATTTACCAGGGACACCTCCAGTCCCGAGAGAGAAATATCGGAGGGCACCAGATCGATGCCCTCCGCGTGATGCAGGATTCCTTCCCCTGCCGAAATCTCTTCTTCCGCCGCTGTCCTCTCCAGAAGACCGGAGAGCGTAACCGGGAGCCTGTCAGGTCTGTCAAATCCCAGTGCGATCGTGAGACTTGCCTGCGGATCTGCATCGACCAGCAGCACCTTCTTTCCTTCGTTTGCCAGCCCGATCCCCAGGTTCTCACATGTCGTCGTTTTTCCTGTTCCTCCCTTCTGGTTCGTACAGGCTATGATCGTTGCTCTGCTCATTTTCCACCTGCCTTATCGCTGTTGTACCTTGCCTGATAATAGTGATTCATCGTCATCGTCGCGTTGTAGAGCGTCGCCAGGAGATACTGCCGGACATTCGTTATCCGCGTTGGATTTTCCTCAAGGGAACTCAGCACGTAGCGGATGTGATCCGGTCCCAGCTTCATAAGCTGACTCCTCACAACTGCCGACGGCTTTTCATCCCCTGCGACAACAATAGTCTGCTTTCCTGTACTGCAGACGTCCACGAGAAGATCCAGGATCTCCTCAAGCAGTTCTCTCTGATACGGTTCCTCCTCTTCAAGAAATGAGAATCCTGTTTCTTTCAGAAAAAAACTCCTGTAAGCGTTTCGTTCATCCATCCCATCCGATCCGTCCTGTGCAGATGAGACAGGATTGATATCAGTCTCACTCTTATCAGTCTCTTTTATATCAGTATTATTTGTCCCGCTTTTTGGCCGTTCCGGAACTGCCTTCCGGGAAGTTTCATAACTGCCTTTTTGACAGTTACGGAACGGCGTTTCCGGCAGTTCTTTAACTGCCTTCTCTGTCCCTCCTCTGAAAGCGGAAGTCGGGGACCGGATTCTTGTGAAGTTCTTCAGGTAGATGAGATCCGGTTTTCCCATTCTTCTTCTCACCCGCTCGATCAGATGGGCTTCTTCCAGTTCTGCCAGCAGGCGCATTGCCTTCTTTTCGCCGCACCGGACCGTTTCCATCACCTCGCGGACAGGAAAAATCAAAAAGACATGCCCTTTTTCATCCACCCAGTCATTCTTCCTGGAGAGTTCCAGACGGTCCAGCAGGATCCCGTACAGGAACTTGGCGTCAAAGGACATGTCATCATATGCCGGATCCTGGATAAACCTCTTGGGGATCCGGTAAAAGGAAAAATTGTCTGATTCAGAGAGGGAAAAATATTCATAGTCCCTCACTCCTCTTCCGCTTCCTCCTCACGCAAGATCTTGCGCATGCAGAATCCGATGCAGGGAGCGTACCGTCCGTAAGGACAGTCTCCGCAGGAAGGCATGCGCGTATAAACGCACGGCTTCCTTCTGATGACCATCCTGGAGAGACGTCCCGTCTCCGGATCATACTGCCACATCACGGAAAATCTGTCTCGCAGCATCATAACGCCATCCCCTTTCTTACAGGGTGCGATCTGTCTGCCGGTCTTCTGGCTTCTTTCCTCTTCCCGCTCTCGAGATCCGCGAGGACCGAGTGTCTTTCATGCTGGTCATTGACAACCACCTTGGTCCTTGCTTCATAACGGCTTGCCCGCTCAAAAACTCTCTCTTTCGCATCGTAGCGGTAAACGAAATCTGAAAGCCTTTCCTCCGGCGACACCTGCGTCCTGTTGATCTCGCTGACCATTGCCTCCAGTTCTCTGAAATCCACCTTGCCGTCATCCTTCAGCAGCAGCACTTCATGAATGGAGGAAGGAAGGATAAAGAAATCTCCTCCCATTCTCTTTGCCGCCTGCTCCATGAATGTGGGATAGGCGATGACACCTGATCCGTATACAGCCTCGGGCGTTGAAGCAACGAAGAGCGTGGACGAATCAGGTTCCGGTTCTTCATCAGGAACCATACCCGCATCACCGATCATGCCGCCGAGCACGGTTGCAAGCGGTCGGATCTGTGCCGGATGTGCCTTCGGCGCGTTTTCCAGGGCATCGTGCTTCAGTTGGGATTCTGTGACTCCGTAATCCCGCAGCATCCTGTCTGTGACCAGGACACTCATGTCCCTTCCGACAACAAAACGGAATACAGCAGATAAGTCCGCCATCTGGATATGCGGAATGCCGGACAGCAGTTCCAGATTTTTTACCGTCGGGATCATCTGAATCGCAAGCGTCTGCCTCATCTGGTCGTAATCCGTAAGCGGCTTCACATCAATATCCGGCATATGTGCAATTGCCTCCTCCGCTGACTTGCAGAATCTGGTGAGAAGTGTGTTGAAATCAGTCTCTCCATTCTGAAGCTGTTCATA
>JAJGAH010000219.1 GCA_020844525.1 Eubacterium sp. | reverse complement strand
AAGTGGAAAAGTGTCATCCTATAAAGAACAGCAATAAACAGAAAATGAATCAAAGGAGGTGTACAGTTTGGCTAACATTAAATCCGCGAAAAAGAGAATTCTCGTGAACAAGACAAAGGCCGACAGAAATCAGGCAGTTAAATCCGCTGTCAAGACTTCTATCAAGAAGGTAGAGGCTGCAGTTGCCGCAAAGGATAAGGAAGCTGCACAGGCAGCGCTGATCAATGCTTCTTCTGTGATCGACAAGGCTGAGACCAAGGGCGTTCTTCACAAGAATAATGCATCCAGAAAAGTTTCCCGCTTAAGCAAAGCTGTAAACTCTATTCAGTAATTTTTTATAGATCAGAATATAGAAACGAAAACACGGGGAGTCGTCGCCTCGTGTTTTTTACTGCTATCATTGCCAAACGGCAAGCGTTTATGAAATTGTCTTGAAATTCGAACATTTGCAGACATGCTAGAAGTACTTGGTGATGAGATTTTGCGTTATTCAGAAAAAGTCAACTGTCTGAGCTGCAGAATGCAGCGAGTTTTGACTTTTTCTGAACGTTTCTAGCAGAATTGAAGAACCTTAGTACTTCTTGCTTGTCGAAACCGTGAGAATTCCAAGACAATTTCAGGAGCATACCACTTTTGACCTTTACATCAAATCAGCCTGCAGAGCATTTCACGATCATCATCTCAACGCTCAGCTTTTCATCCAGACGCCCTGTTTTTACATCCTCTTCTGCCTGGGCAAAATCTCTCAAAATATTCTCCAGCCTTGAAACCGGATAATTCCGGCACAGCGCAAGTGTCCGGCTGACTGCAAAAGGAGGTATACCCGTCTTTGACGCGACCTCACGATTCGGAAAGCCCTCCGCAGAAAGCGTCTTTACCTGCAGGAGCTGATTGTACTGTCGTGCAAGAAGGTAAAGGATCCGCATAGGTGCTTCCTTGAGCGCCAGCAGGTCATAATAGTAATCCAGTGCCTTTTTCTGCTGATGTTCTGTGACCGCACGGATCATGGCAAAAATCTGATTGGAAATCTGTGGCGCACAAACAGCATCGATATCCTTCGTCGTGATAACATCTCTATCCATGGTATAGCAGAGAAGCTTCTCCAGCTCGCTGCTGATGTTGGCCATATCTGTACCGGTAATCTCCAGAAAGTGGCGCATGCTGTCCCGTGTGATCTTCTTCCCCGCCCTTGTCATTGCTGTCAGCACCCATCTGGTCAGCATTTCCTCTGTCTGGGTCTCAAAAGCGGCAACGTGACCGGCTTTATTGATCAGCTTGTACAGGCGGCTCCGCTTGTCAGCCTCATCCTCCACAAAGATCATGATCAGATAATCAGGAAGCTTCTCCATGTACTGATCAAGCTCTTCCGTCTTCTTTTTGAAAAATCCGCTGTTTTCGATCAGTATCACCCTGCGGTCCGAAAAAAAAGGCATTGTGTCTGCCTGGGCAATAATTTCACGCTCATCAGCGCTCTCTCCCTGATATCGGGAAAAATTCATCGTCTCCCCCTCTGGGACCAGCGCATGTACCAGAAGGTCACGATACTGGTTTCTCAGGTAGACTTCCGGCCCATACAGCAGGTACACCGGCTTGAATTTTCCGCTTTTGATATCCTCACGAATTGTATTCATTCATTCAACCCCAACATTTTTCATTCAAAAGTGCAGCAATATTTTACCATATCCGTCCGGCATCGTCAGCCCTTCATTCCGGGCAGTTCTTCCATGCCCTCCCTGTGGCTCTGCACACTTTCACTCTGAACATATACATCTTCTATCAGAACTGCCATTAAGGATGCGCCATCATCCCTGCCGGACGGCACTCCTAGCATCCTCTGCATCATGCCGAAATGTCCGGATCCGGAAATCATCCTTACCTGACGTTTCCAGCGTAATAGCGCCGCAGTCCCTTGTCACATAGCAGTCCGCCCCCTCCTCTCTGATTCTTTCCAGTGTCTCCGCATGCGGATGACCGTAACGGCTTTTCTCAGGAGCAGAGATGGTGCAGACCAGTGGATGCGTTTTCTGAAGCAGAGCAGAGGAGGTCGAATTGCGGGACCCGTGGTGTGCAGCCTTCAGATATTCAACAGGACCCGCTTCCTGTAACAAGGCATCCTCTCCGCTGCCCTCCAGGTCTCCTGTCAGAAGAGCATCAAAATCTCCTGCAGAGAGCATCAGCACCATACTGTCCTCATTTCTGGTACCGGAATTTTCCTGCCCTTCCTGTTGTCCTCCCTGCAGACCCTCCGGGTGCATCACCTGTACCCGAAGCAAACCCTCCTGCATCCGGTCTCCTTTTTTCAGATACACTACCTCTGTCCCAATCGCACTGCATGCTTTCTGCAGGCGGACACCTGCCGGGTCCGCCTGCATCTGCGGCGTCAGATATAGTGCATCCACCCTCAGCTGAGCCGGATTCTCCCGCACCTTCTGCAGAAGCTCTTCAATTCCATTGATGTGGTCCAGGTCACCGTGGCTGACAAAGATGCCGCGGATTCTGGTGACGCCACGGGATTTCAGGTACGGGATCAGACGATACTGTGCCATATTCTTCACACTGCTGCTTCCCCCATCCACAAGAAATACCGGATCCCCGCCGGGCTTCCAGACATTCTTTCCCTGACTGAACACCAGACAGTCCCCCTGCCCGACAGAGAGCATCGTGATGGAAAAGCGCGGGCTCCATCTCAGGCTGAGAATCAGCAGCCCAGAAACGATCAGAAAAAGCGCCATTTTCTTTCTATCTGTTCTCAGACAGGCCCAGAATGCCAGAAGGCATCCATAGTACGTGATAATCTGCCAGAAGTCCGGTTTTCCGATATGCCAGGTTGAGAACGGGACACGCATCACCGATTCCGCAATCCTGTCAAAAAACTGCAGCGCAAGATCCACCGGAATGAGCAGCGCCCATCCTAAGGCGGGCCAGAGCAGGCCAGCCGCACTGCCAAGAAACCCCAGCGTCAGCACAATTCCCATAAAAGGGACAATCAGAAGCGCAGCCAGGGGCAGCACGGGGATTTCATAAAAGAACGCGGCCATCAGCGGCATGGTACACACCATCACTGCACACCAGACCAGCACAGCCTCCATGAGTTTTTCCAGATATTTCTTCACGCTGCTGCCCTTATGCCAGAATTCTCCGGGCAGCATGCCGAGAAATGCAGGATAGAACAGAGCGGTACCGCCCACCGCTGCATAAGATAACAGAAATCCGGTGTGAAAAAGATATCCCGGGTTTGTAAGCAGAATCAGCATCGCGGATAAGCCAAGCGCACACAGACTGTCATACGACCTGTGCAGTGCCTTCGCACCAAGCGATACGGAAAACATGATAAAGGCCCGGATTGCCGAAACCGGAGATCCCACAAACAGACAGTAAACCAGCATGATCAGAGCCGCAATCAGCGCGGCGAATACCTGCCCCATCCGCACATGCCGCGGCAGGCAGCGGATCAGGGAACCGGACAGCATCTGATAAATAAGCATGCCAAGCATAGAAATATGAAGTCCCGAAATCGCAAGTACATGCATCACCCCACCATATCGATAATGCTTCAGGCTCTCCTCCGAAAGCAATGTGCGGTCCCCTTGAAGCATGGCACCAAGGACCCCTGCCTGCTCCGGATGCATGAGCTCAGCCTGCCGCTCCCTGATCTTCTGCCGGAAGGTGGCAAGTGCTTCCAGGAATCCGTTCCCTTGTTTCAGGACAGTACAATTCTCAGGCATCATCTCATAGTAAATCCTCTGACAGGCAAAATACACCTTACTGTCAAATTCACCAGGATTGGAAGGTCCCTGAATTTCCCGAAGCGTACCCAGCAGCCTTACATCAGACCCAATGGGCAGTATATCCCTGTCTAAACCCTCTGAATCCTGCAGCACCGTAACCTTGATGTAATCCATCGAGACGCTGTGCTTTCTTCCTTCTGTCCCGGTGAACAGTACGGTACACTCCTTGAGAACATACTGCGTGGATTTTTTCTTCTGAATGCGTTCCCGGACTACACCGGTACAGATGGCATCTGTTCCGGCAGAGAGCTGCTGTTCTTCCGCATCCGAGAGAAACGGCTGCCCGAATACAGGAATCCCCGCCTTGTGGCAGATCAGAATTCCCAAAACCAGGAGCAGACAGGCAATGCAGACCGGACGATATCGCAAACAGAACCACCCCCTTATAATCGGATCCACAAATTTCAAAGCAAAACAGCGGCATTCCGAAAGCCATTAAAAGAATCTTTGCTACAAAGGCATGTAAAGAATCCAGACAGTGGAAACATGAAGAAAGACAGGCAATGCAGAAAAAATAAGACAGGATCAATGAATGAAAATTAAAGACAGGATAAAAAAGCATTGCAGTATGACGAAAGAAACGCCAGCCAGCTGATAAGAACATAGCATCGGATCCCGGAAACAGCAATCAGCAAATTACACAAATCAGCGGCTGTCGGAAAACAGAAGTTTTGTCGTCCTTTACCATACCATCAAAATTGCCAGATCAGGCCGTTGATCGTACTGAAAACGGTGTCTCTCCCAGACCACCCTGAACAGATAAAGATGAAGAAAAACCCCCGGGTACGCATAAAGCGCAACCCCGGAGGCAGAATAGATGCATTCTTTTTTTCGCTCTGTACGCATCCCGTATCAGGATGCGACCAGATCCTTGTTTTCCGTATACTGTACGCCAAGGTCCATGCTGTTGCGGAAAACGGTGTCACTTTCTCCATCAATCAGAAACTGGACTTTTTTGATGTGGCAGGTTTCCGCAAGGGAGTTTACGATTGCATAAATTGGGATTTCTTCGCTGATGCTCAGAATACTGTTCTGCACACTGTCATCGAAATTCACATAACAGACGCCCTCCTGGGATGTGACGCTCAGTACCTGTGTGTCCGTAGAAAATACCGGGTAATGCCCATTCTGGGACGGTCCCTGGATCAGCTCCTGCACAACTGCCATTTCAATCGGCTCATTGCTGCTGTAATAAACTTCTCTGGTCTCCGGTACCAGTTTGGACCCGGTCTGATCGGTGA
>JAJGAH010000218.1 GCA_020844525.1 Eubacterium sp. | reverse complement strand
CGGATTGCAGCACGTTCAGAGAAGCACTGCGCAACACATTCAGAGAAGCAGTGCAATCTTAGAATTTTTCAATGGGCCCGCCAAGTGGCAGCACCCCATGAATAAGTGAACAGATTATCAGCAAACAGACAGGAGGACAAACAGAATGTCAGACAAGCAGAATACCTTTCACAATAATGTGGATTCTCTTTTCGAAGGACTCAACAACTTTCTTACCACAAAGACCGTTGTCGGTCAGCCCGTTCCGGTTGGTGACAGCATCATGATCCCGCTCTCAGAATTATCCTTTGGCATGGGCGCAGGTGCTTTCAGCAACTCTTCCAAGGACAACGGCGGTGGTGGTGTCGGCGCCAAGATGGTTCCCGCAGCAGTGCTGATGGTGGCCAAAGACGGGACCACGAAGCTGATCAGCATGAAGAGCCAGGATGCAGTGTCCAAAATCATTGATATGGCACCGGATATTGTCACAAAGATCAAAGAGGCCGTTGGCGGAAAGGATGCTGCCGCAGCCGCCGGCAATTCAGAAACGCCCGCTGAATAAGTTTTCATTTCCGTAAAATAATTCTTGCAAAGAGCCTTCCGGTCTGCTATACTGGCTTAGTGTCGTAAGCCGATATAGCTGAGTCGGTTTAAGTTTGTGGTTAAGGAGGTGTGATCATGGCTAAATGTGCTATTTGCGATAAGGCTGTTTACTTTGGTAATAATGTAAGCCATTCTCATAGAAGATCAAATCATATGTGGAAAGCTAACGTTAAGGCTGTACGTGTAAAGACACCACAGGGTACAAAAAAGATGTATGTTTGTACCAGCTGCCTGAGAAGCGGCGCTGTAGAGCGTGCCTGAAGTCACGACTCCATGAAGGAAAACATGCTGGAGATCTCACACGGTGGGGTCTCCTTTTTTTGTCCGGTACCGTTTCTGCCCGGATGTGCAGATGCATTTTTGCTTCACAATCCAACCCAATTACGATATACTGAAAAATATGAAATTCCATGCAGCAGTTTCTTCTCCGAAGGCAGAGCTGTGCGGAATGTTCAAAAAACATCAGTAATCAGAATCGCTTGCAGCGGTAACTGTTTAGAAAGGAGCAGAAGATGAAAGGACGAGTTAATTCGGAATTCGGTGAAGTTGTCATCAATCCCGATGTCATCGCTACTTATGCCGGCAGTGTTGCTGTAGAATGCTTTGGAATTGTCGGAATGGCCGCCGTCAACATGAAGGACGGCCTGGTACGTCTTCTGAAGAAAGACAGCCTGAAGCACGGCATCCAGGTAACCATCAATGCGAATAAAATCTCTCTGGAATTCCATGTGATCATTGCCTACGGCGTAAGCATACCCACCGTAGCCCAGAATCTGATCGACAGCGTAAAGTATCAGCTTGAAGAGTTCACTGGAATGAAGGTCGAACATGTACGTATCATCGTTGAAGGCGTACGGGTAATAGACTGATATCTGAGGAGGATATTATTTTGGCTGAAAATACAATTGATGCCAGTATGCTGGCGCATATGTTTTTAACCGGCGCCCAGAATCTGGATGCCAAGAAAGATTGGATCAATGAATTAAACGTTTTTCCGGTACCGGACGGTGACACTGGCACAAATATGACGATGACCATCATGTCCGCAGTCCACATGGTGCAGGATATTGACAACATGAACATGAAGGACCTGTCAAAGGCAATTTCCTCCGGTTCTCTTCGTGGAGCCCGGGGAAATTCCGGTGTCATTCTGTCCCAGCTGTTTCGCGGATTCACAAAGGTGGTAAAGGCTTCCAGTGAAATCGATATTCCCATGATTGCGGATGCCTGTGAAAAAGCAGTGGAAACGGCCTATAAAGCCGTCATCAAACCAAGGGAAGGCACGATCCTTACCGTTGCGAAGGGAATGGCGGAAATCGCCCGCAAGCTTGTGGATGCGCAGATGCCGCTCGATGATTACATCAAGAATATTATTGACTACGGCAATGAAGTCCTGGCAAAGACACCTGATATGCTCCCTGTATTGAAGGAGGCCGGTGTGGTCGATTCCGGCGGAGAAGGACTGATGACCATCCTGGAAGGTGCCTATGACGGTCTGATGGGCAAGGAGGTTGATCCGGACCTTGGCAAAGCAAAGGAAACCCAGAGCGAAGATCATAAGCCGGAAGCAGAGGCAGTTCCAAAACTGAACTTCGGCTACAGCACAGAATTTATCATCAGCAGTGAGAAGTCCGTTCCCCAGGCACAGATTGACGAGCTCCGCGCCTTTCTGGTCAAGAACGGTGAGCAGGTTGTGATTATTCCGGATGCCCGTGAGCTGAAGGTGCATGTACACACAAATGATCCCGGTGCCGTACTTTCCAAAGCTCTGCAGCTTGGCGCTCTGAAGGCCATCAATATTGATAACCTTCTGATCGAGCACCATGAAAAGCTCATCAAAAATCCTGCAAAAACCGCCAGAGACCAGGAGGAAGAGATTCTTCGCAAGGCCAGCCCTGCCAAGGCAGTCGGCTTTATTGAGGTCTGCGCCGGAGACGGGTTTGAGGAGATTTTCCGCGGCCTTGGAGCAGACTACATCATCAAGGGCGGTCAGACAATGAATCCGAGCACAGAGAATGTTCTGGACGCAATTGATCAGGTGAACGCAGAGAACATCTTCCTGTTCCCCAACAATAAGAACATCATCATGGCAGCACGTCAGGCCAAGGACCTCGTCAAGGAAAAGAATATCATTGTCATTCCTTCCAAGACCATTCCCCAGGGCATCACGGCGCTTCTCGGCTATGATCCCGCAAAGAACGTGGAGGATAACCAGAATGCCATGCTGGAAGCCATTGGTACGGTGCGCACCGGAGAACTGACCTATGCGATCCGTGATACGACCATCGACAACGTTGAGATTCATCAGGGCGATATCATGGCTGTCGGTGATGATGGCATCCTTGCAGTCGGAAAAGATATCAACGATACGGCACTGGATGCGGTTGAAAAGATGATGCCGGAGGATGCCGAGCTGATCAGCATCTATTTCGGTCAGAATTATTCCGAAGAGAATGCAAACCGCCTTGCACAGCAGATTGCCGGGAAATTCCCGGACATTGATGTCGAGGTGAACAACGGCGGCCAGCCCGTATACTACTGTATTCTTTCTGTCGAGTAATCTGTGTAAGGATCAAAAGTCGAGTGTTTAAGAAATTGTCTTGAAATTCGAACATTTGCAGACATGCTAGAGAACCGTAGTACTTCTTGCTTGTCGAAACCGTGAGAATTTCAAGACAATTTCATAATTATCAATCTTTTGACCTCAATATCATGATATATTGGTTTCCTCTTGAAATACAGGCAAAATATAAAGACTAAGACAATATTCCGGGAACTGCCCGGCCGGAGAAAGCTGTCCGGTCAGGCAGTTTCTTTTTCATCAACGGGACGTTTTCCCCGGCAAGGCACTTTTTATCGATGGAGAGGGCACATATACCTGTATACATAAAATACTGATGGTGTGCCGATCAGGGAGTGAATAATATGGCAAAGGGAAAAATCCCTTCGGATTCCATACGGAACCTGAAGGGCATCGGGGAAAAATCAGAAGCACTGTTTAACCGGCTCGGCATTTTCACGATAGAGGATCTGATCCACTATTATCCCAGGGAGTATGACATTTATGAGGAGCCTGTTCCGATCGGTCAGGTCATCCCGGGACAGAAGAATGCCATCTTCGGGCGGATCAGCAGAAAACCGACGGTCAAGACCTTCAGTGGCAATTCGATCACCATGGTGTACCTTCAGGATGAGACCGGATCCATTCAGGTCAACTGGTTTCATATGCCATTTCTGGCCGCCACTCTGAAGCCCGGCATGGTCTGTATCTTCCGCGGCATGGTTATCCAAAAGAACGGCCGGACAATCATGGAACATCCGGAGCTTTTCACACCGGCTGCCTATGATGAACGCAAAGGACAGATGCTCCCCGTCTATGCTCTGACAAAAGGTCTCTCCAACCAGGCAATACGAAAGGCAGTTGCACAGCTGCTGCAGACAGAGAGGCTGGCACCCGAAATACTTCCGGATGAAATCCGCGAACCACTTGGACTGCCCGAAATCAATTATGCCCTGCATCAGATCCATTTTCCGGATTCCACGGAAAATTACGGGATTGCACGAAACAGGCTCAGCTTTGACGAGTTCTTCCTCTTTCTCCTTGGTATATCCTTTGTCAGAGCACAGAATCAGGATAAGTGCAACCATTTTCCAATGAAGACAGTCTGGAAAACAGAGGAAGTGATCGAGTCACTTCCTTATCGCCTTACAAATGCGCAGCAGCGGGTCTGGGGTGAACTGGAACGGGACCTGGCCTCCGGCACCTTAATGAACCGTCTGATTCAGGGTGACGTCGGGAGCGGCAAAACCATTCTGGCCTTTCTCGCCATGATCATGTCCTATGAAAACGGTTATCAGAGTGCCCTCATGGTGCCAACAGAGGTACTCGCGGGGCAGCACTATGCAGCGCTGCTCTCTGTTCTTGAGAGCAATGGAATCAGTGACGCCTGCCCGGTCCTGCTCACCGGCAGCTGCACCGCAAAGGAAAAGCGTGCGATTTATGAAAAAACGGCCTCTGGGGAAGCCAGGATGATTATCGGCACCCACGCTCTGATCCAGGAGGCAATCCAATATAAGCGCCTCGGTCTCGTTATTACAGATGAACAGCACCGTTTCGGGGTGCGGCAGCGCCTGACACTGACAGAAAAAGGATATCCCCCGAATGTTCTTGTCATGAGCGCTACCCCCATTCCCCGTACACTTGCCATGATTCTGTACGGAGATCTGGACATATCCATTCTCGATGACAAGCCCGATAACCGGCTGCCTGTGAAAAACGCAGTAGTCGGAACCTCATACCGCGAAAGCGCCTACCGATTTATTGAAAAGCAGGTTGCCGCCGGGCACCAGGCATACGTTATCTGTCCTATGGTTGAGCCCAATGAGGAATTGGCCTGTGAAAATGTCACAGAGTACAGTGCGGCCCTCAGAAAAAGATTCCCCGATTCAATACATGTCGGTATGCTGCATGGC
>JAJGAH010000217.1 GCA_020844525.1 Eubacterium sp. | reverse complement strand
ATCATGCCAATTGCGGATTTCAGTGAAAATTCCTCATGCAGAAAAATAAACGCCAGCAAAATTGTCAGCACGCCGCTCATCTTGTCGATCGGTGCCACCTTGGACGCTTCGCCCAGCTGAAGCGCCCGGTAATAGCACAGCCAGGATGCGCCAGTGGCAAGACCTGACAGAATCAGAAACAGCCAGCTCTTTTTTCCAATGCTCCCGATTCCTGTCTCCGCATGAGTCAGAAAGACCATGAGCCACGCCATGGCTAGAACCACAATGGTCCGGATTGCGGTCGCAAGGTTCGAATTCACACCTTCAATACCGATCTTTGCAAGAATTGATGTCAGTGCCGCAAAAACAGCTGATCCTACAGCAAATAAAATCCACATGTACCCACACCTTCCTTTTCCATTCATGAATACTACGCCTCTTTCCCTGAATAAAAAAAGCCGACAACTCCTGCCTTTCACATACAGAAGTCATCAGCCTTATGGCAGTTTTGAATAACTTTTATTCCCGGGAGAACTTCATTCCCTTCTTTGCTTAATATATAAAATATACCTATGATTGTCAAGGCATATGTCTTATTATGCGGCTTTTTTAACATATTCGAAACCTGTCCTATGCTTTTTCAGCTGGTCAGGCGAAAGCGGCAGCTGTTCACATTGATTTTTTCTTATAAAATTGTTACTCTTTTTATATCTGTTTATATTGCCGGAACATGAAAGAACGCAATGAAGCAATGTGGTAAAACAAATTGGTCGTGTTGTGTGACCATAGTGGATGGGGGAAAAATGAGTAGTGAAGAAAATGATAACAGGGCAGGCAGGAAGAAACCGAATCCCAAGGCATTGATACCGATTCTGGTATTTCTGATTTTATATCTTGGGACCGGGATTTATTTTGAGTATATACATCCGCAGAAGGGACAGATGGGATTCTATATCATGTCGGTTGTGGTAGCATTTGGGCTGGCGCTGATCGTCGCCTTCCTGCAGAACCCGTCCCTGTCCTTCGATGAGAAAATTCACATCTGTGCGAAGGGTATCGGAGATGACAACATTACCATCATGCTGTTCATCTTTCTGATGGCGGGTGCCTTCAGCGGAATTGCTCAGGAGGCAGGCGGCGTTGAGAGCACAGCCAACATGCTTCTGAACATCATTCCGGGCCGGTTTGCGATTCCCGGATTGTTTGTCATCGCCTGTCTGATCTCCATGGCGATGGGAACGAGTGTTGGGACCATCACGGTTCTTGTGCCGATCGCAGCGTCCGTTGCCAGCACGGCAGGCTTTAATCTGCCCCTGTGTGTCGGCACTGTGGTCGGCGGGTCCATGTTTGGTGACAATCTTTCCTTTATCTCCGACACGACCATCGCAGCGACCAAAACCCAGGGTGTTGCCATGAAGGACAAATTCCGCGCAAATATCCGGATCGCCCTTCCTGCAGCCCTGATTACCCTCGGCATTCTGTTCGGTATTGCCCTGACCGGCGGTCCGGCAAAGCTCGGGGACTATCCCTTTAACATCGGACTTGCCATCCCCTATTTTGCGGTGCTGATCATGGCGCTGCTTGGCACAAATGTATTCGTCGTCCTCGGCGTCGGCATCATTCTGTTCCTCATGATGGGAGGACTGTGCGGCAGCCTGACTTTTGCCAGCGCCTTTACTTCCATGGGAACCGGCACCTCCGGAATGTTTGAGACCATGATTGTGACCATCCTTGTAGCCTCGATCAGCGCATTGATGGAAGAATACGGGGGATTTGAAGCCATTCTTGGTTTCATCCGGAAATTCTCGCACACGAGACGTGGAGGCATGCTGGGCATTGCCTTTCTCACGGCGCTGATGGATATCGCCACAGCCAACAATACGGTTGCTATTGTTGTGGCTGCGCCAATCGCGAAGACAGTCAGCGAAGAATATCAGATCCCGCCGAAGAAAACTGCCTCTCTTCTGGACACCGTTTCCTGCATCTTCCAGGGAATCATTCCATATGGAGCACAGCTTCTGATTGCGGCAAAGCTGAGCGGCGTAGCAAGCGTCAGCATTATTCCCTGGCTGTTTTATCCGCTGCTGCTTCTGATTTTTGTCCTGTTATCCATCGTATTTGACGGAAAATTTACCAAAGCAAAAGACCTGTCTGATAAATGACAGCCCACGTGATATATTATTGAAAGCCGGGGTTTTCATGAGTGTCACGTTTTGAAAGGACTGTAATTTGAAAGGATTGTAAAATGAGTTTATATGCGATTGGGGATCTGCATCTGCATTTCGGATCGGAATTGAAAGCCCCCGGACAGCTGCATGACCGCATCTGGAAAAATCACGAGGAGAAATTC
Source organism: Eubacterium sp. (assembly GCA_020844525.1). Taxonomy (GTDB): domain Bacteria; phylum Bacillota; class Clostridia; order Lachnospirales; family Lachnospiraceae; genus Bilifractor. Next base: position 2,728 of record JAJGAH010000217.1, on the reverse strand, counting down.
CGGATCAACTGCAGTGAGCTTCTCACCGATCAGGATACACTTGTGCTTGTCGGTGACCACAGCTGGGGAAAAAATCTGGAGCAGGCAGAACCGGATCTGGAGTACATATGTGCACTGCCCGGCAGGAAAATCCTGACCCGTGGGAATCATGATATGTTCTGGGACACCAAGAAGACAGATGCCCTGAACAGACAGTATGCCGGAAGGCTGGAATTTCTGCAGGGCAATTATTATACATATCAGGATTATGCTTTAGTCGGAACAAAGGGATATACATTCGAAGGACCCTTCTGGGTAGACCGCAGAGGCAGAATCGTTGACTGGGACGAGGAAGCCATGGCTCATGCGCAGAAGCTCGTACAACGGGAGCTGAAACGCCTTCGCGAATCCTTTGAAGCAGCCAGAAGGGACGGTTACCGGAAGTTCATTATGTTCCTGCACTACCCGCCCACCAGTGTTCTGGAAAAGAAAAGCGGGTTTACACAAATGGCAGAAGAATACGGGGCAGAGCAGGTGATTTACGCACACTGCCATGGTGAGGCACGATTTCATGACAGCATCATGGGTATGTTTCATGGTATTCAGTACAGCCTCGTCTCCGGTGATTATCTGAAGTGGCATCCGTATCAGATACTTATCCCTCAGTGACACAATTCCCACCTTGCTTTCTGCTGATTTCACAGAGCCGCTGCACGCGGTCCATCAGCATACCGACGCTTTCATCCTCTCTTGCCAGCGTTACTCCGGCGGAAATGGTTGCGGAAACTGTATGGCCCTGATATGTGACAGCGGTTTTCGAAGCAAGCACCCGCAGCCTTTCTGCGGTGGATATAACCTTCTCTTCTCCCATCCGGGGGATTACAACAACGATTTTGTCGCCGTCCCAATGTCCGGTGAAGGCATCTGGACGCAGCTGTGTACGGATTTTCCGGGCAAGTGTTCTGAGCAGCAGGTCTCCTGCTTGTTTTCCATACCTCTCATTGACTTTGCGCATACCATCAACATCTGCGTAAATGACAAAAAACTGCTTATGCAGCTTCCGCAATTCCTTCAGCTGCAGGTTGATATAAAGATTCAGGGTAGCGCGGTTTGGAATGCCGGTTCTGGGGTCCAGACAGGAGGAGCCCATCATACGTCTGACCATATCCGCCTGCATAAAATTTGCAGGCTGCTCGTAAAATGTTTCGATTCCCCCGATAATCTTCCCTTCATGGACAACAGGATGTGTACAGACGATGATCGGCAGCCGGCTTCCATCCTTGCGGAGGACCGTAACCTCCTCCTGTCCTTTCTCGCCGGTCAGCATGGTTTTGACCAGCGGACAGAGCAGAAAGCATAGTGGCTCTCCATCCATGGACAAGTGATGCAGATTTGTCTCATGTCAGCACAGGCCTGTAACCTCTTCCGCACGGTATCCTGTAATACGTTCAGCGGCACTGTTCCAGAATACAATCCGGCGATCCTGGTCTACACCGTAAACGCCCTCGCTGATATCTGCTACAACCTCTTTGTAGAATTGCAGCTCCTCAGCTGTCTGCATACTGGAGCCAGGCTGTACTGTATATTCAGGTGTATCAGATCTTTTCTTCGTAAACTCCGCCATTACAAGTCCCCCGCCAAACTGCCGATACCCGTCTCTTCACGATGCAGATATGCCAGATAATCCTCTTCACTGACCGGCTTTGAAAAATAATAGCCCTGAATCTTATCACATTCAGATGCCAGCATGTACTGAAGCTGTTCCCGTGTTTCAACCCCCTCCTGTACGATGGTTACACCAAGCTCCCGCAGCATGCGGATTGAATTCCTCAGGACAATCTGCGCACCCTCGCTCTCTGTGCTTCGCCACAGAAGGTCCTTGTCCAGCTTTACCAGCGTAAACGGCATCTTATATAGCGTGGTGATGTTCGAATATCCTGTTCCATAATCGTCCAAGGCAAATCCATATCCATCCTCCCGCAGCCGCCGGATTGTATCATCAAAGGTTCTTGTGCCGTACAGCGCGGTGGTTTCTGTGATTTCAAAAATGATAAACGCATGCGGAATATCGTATTGGTCTGTGATTGCGTTGATATCAGGAACCAGATTCTTATACATACATTGAATACCGGAAAGATTCACCTCGATATGTCTGATACCTTTCTCTATCAGGTGGTTGTCTCTGACAAATCTGCAGACATTCTCAAGAACCTGCAGACCAATTTCATAGATATCCCCGGTTTTCTCCGCATAACCGATAAACTGCTGCGGCATAATGAGGGTTCCGTCCGGCTTTTTTATCCTGACCAGCGCTTCAGCCATGTCACTTTTCCTGGACCAGCAGTTCCATAACGGCTGATAATATACGACAAATGCATGTGTCTGCAATGCATGTGCAAAGTCTCGTTTCATATCCGCCTGTTCTCTGACATACCCAAGGTCCTTTGCATAAGAGACCCTCACATGCTCCAGCTGCGGGCCCTGGTCAGGAACGGTCAGGTAATTTGCAAAATCCTGCATGGATATACAATCATCCGGTATCCGGAATACCCGGATGGCTGCCTGCAGCGCCACGCTGATCTGCCCGATCTGCCAGTCAGCCTGAAAACGGGCAGTGAGATCATCCAGCAGCTTGTCCACCTGGTCAGGAGTATATTTCCACAAAACCAGGGCGAAGATATTCTCCGCATACTGATAACAGACTGCTTTTTTACATAGAGCATCCAGCCAGGAGGCAATCGACATTTCC
>JAJGAH010000216.1 GCA_020844525.1 Eubacterium sp. | reverse complement strand
ACGGGAAATCTCTCTGTGCCTGCAACTGCTGCACCAGTGTCTCTGCCGAAGCCTTCCTCGCGCGTGCATCCGCGGCTTTTCCCATTGCCTCGTCCCGTCTCTGAAGCAGTTCTTTCTCCTGCTTCTCAGCCCTGTCCAGACTTTCCCGGACCGCACACAAAGCTTTGTCATTCTCCTCCAGCTCTTTTTTTTGTGCCTCCAGCTCCTGTCGCCAGTGTGCCATAAAATCCCTGATCTGCGCCAGCGTGAGCTGACCGGAGTTCTGAAGCTCAGGACGGACGGATGTCAGATCCTGCTGGAGTTTCTCCAGTCCGTTTTTAGCCTGTCTCTGTTTTTCCTGCAGAAGATCCGCTGCCGCCCTGGAACTCGCTGCCTGATCTGTCAGGACCCTGTTGAGCCTCTGCACTTCCTCTGCCAGGGCATCCAGATCCTCCTTTTTAACCGGAGTCTGGTCCCGGTCTGTACTGCAGGGGGAAGGGTGCTCCCGTGATCCGCAGACAGGACACGGCTGTCCCTCGACAAGCTGTGCTGCGAGATAACCGGCCTGATCATTCAGAAATTCTGTCTGTTGCTGCTGATACTGTGCACTTTTTTCCTGATATGTCTCCAGCGCAGCTTTGTAGGTCCGGGCAGCCGCTAATGCGTCCTGCTCCTGCTGTTCCGATTCCCGGATCAGCGCAGCCGTCTGCTTCCGCTCCTTGAGCAGGCGGTCATATTCCGTAAGGGTATTCTCCTGAAACAGTTTCCACTGTACATCCGCATCCGCCAGACGTACTTTTTCCTCAGTCCGCTTCTGCCGCTCTGTCTCAAGCTGCTGCAGATTCTCTTCGGCGGTCCGGACCGCCTTCTGCGCGGCATCTGCAGCGATCGTCTCCGCCTTTCGCTCCTGCTCTGCCTCCTGCAGCTTCGCAAGAACCTGTAGTGCCTTGCTGACACGCTCCTCTGTCTTTGTGTACTGCTCTGCCTCATTTCTGCGGCTGGCATCCGCAGCCTCCTCAAGCCTGCTGTTCTGTATATAATTCTCTTTCAGAACGGGAAGCTGTGCCTCCTGCTCCTCCAGCGCCTTCCGCGTCTCTGCCGCAGCCTTTTCTGCCTCCTGATAACGGCTGCAGGCCTGCTGCAGCTCATAGGCATGATTTATCAGCGGTATCAAAGCCTGATCCTCGCGAATCGCATTCTCTGCATCACGGCACTCCGACAGGTCCTGCTCTGCCTTTGCAAGCTGCTCGAAGGAGCGCAGCAGGCCCTCGGCCCTTGTACAGATCTCGCGCGTACGGTCTCTTTTGGCAGAAGCAGACTCATACTCCTTTTCTGCCTCAGACTGCCGCTGCTCCAGATACGCATTCAGGCGTGACAGCTCTTCCAGAAGCTCTTCCGCCTCCGCCACGTTCAAATGGTCTCCGGATATCACGAGATTCTTCAGTGCAAGAAGCTCCTGACTGTGTTCATAGGAATCCGGTACTTCAATGTGCGCCACCTCAGTCTGACAGGCTGTACGGATCGATGAGAGCTCTGAGAGCTTCTCCTTTCGTCTCCTGGCCAGTTCATCTACAATGTACTGAAACTTTTCTGTACGGAACAGCTTGCGGAAGATCTCTTTCTTTTTATTAGAATCTGCCCGCAGCACCTCCATAAATTCACCCTGGGCAATCATCGCAACCTGGGTAAACTGCGTCTTGGTAAGACCGACAATTTCCGTGATTTTCCCGTCTGTCTCTTTTTGAGGATAAACCGTGCCGTCCGGCATGGTAAGCGCCACTGACTCTGTCTGCATCTTCGTGCCGCTTCCTCTTTTCAGAACCCGCAGATGCCGGGGAACCCGGTGAACCTGATAGCGCTGCAGCTCTTCTCCAGCCTTCTCTGTAAAGGTGAGATCTACGAAAGGTTCCTGATGGATATCGGCATACTGACTGACCAGCTCCTCCCCGTCCTTTCGGTTTCTGTTTGAGCTCGCCTCGCCGTACAGTGCAAATACGATGGCGTCAAAAATCGTTGTCTTGCCGGATCCGGTATCTCCTGTGATCAAAAACAGATTCTGATCCGGCCTTGTAAAATCTATTTCGGTTCTCTGCCCGTAGGACCCGAAGGACTGCATCACAAGCGTAATCGGCCTCATCTGTACTCCTCCTCGACGGTATTGATGACATCCTGCAGGACGCTCTGCTCCTCTTCATCCAGGTCCTTCAGGAAGGAGCTGCACAGCTCAAAGGCGCTGGAAAGCTTTTGTCCCTGGAAGGGTGAGGAGTAATCCGCGCCTCTGTGTATACTGCGCCGTATTTCCAGAAGATTTGGAAACTCGTGCCGGATACGGTCCTGCATATCCAGTACATCGAGGTCCTTCAGATCTGTCAGCGTCACAACGACATAATCCGTGCAGCCCTGCTGTAAAACCTCCTCCAGATTTCCCTGTATGACGCGGATCTCACGCAGCGGCGTCAGGGGCAGTACCTCTGCAGATACTTCTCCCTTTTGTCCAAGCTCCACCTCAATGACACCCTTCTGCTGACCGGCCTCGCTGACAGAACAGGCAAGAGGTGTCCCGCTATAGCGGTACCGGTCACTGCCCACGCGCATCGGCTTGTGGATATGTCCCAGCGCGGCATAATCAAAGGGTTCCAGTACATCCGCCGTAACGCGGTCTATATTACCAACCGTCTGGACCTCAGAATCCATACGCGCGACAGATTCTGCATTTGTTCCGACCGGAAGATAAAACTGATGACTGACCAGTACATTCCGCTCGTCCGTTAAAATCTTCTCCCGCGCAATCATTCTGTGAATCGTCTCGTCATAGCTGAAGCTGCTTCCATCTTCCTTTGTTCCGATTACAGAACGCACCATTGATGGGCGCACAAAGGGAAGCAGATAAAAATGCACCGGCCCAAGGGCATCCCGGATCGTCACCCTCTCGATATACTCCTCCGCATTTTGAGGCGGAAGGCCGATCATATGAATGCGCTGCCGCTGCAGAATGCTCCGGAATACATTCACCCGCGGCGCACTGTCATGATTGCCGCTGATCATCATGATCTCCGCTTCCGGTACAGCCTGCCGAAGCTCTGAAATAAATGCATCAAAGAGCTCCACTGCCTCTGCTGACGGGACAGCCTTGTCATAAATGTCGCCGGCAATCACAACTGCATCCGGCTTTCTTTGCTCCGCCAGTTCTGTAATCTGCCCCAGAATGTACCGCTGATCCTCCCCAAGATCACGGTTGATCAGCTTCAGACCTATATGAAGATCAGAAAGGTGAAAAAACTTCAATACTCTGCTCCTCTCATCCGGCTTTCACACATTCACCCGACTCTCACACCTTCATTTTTCAGGTGTTCTGTAGAGATTGCATGCTTTGTATCCTCTACGTAATGGATTGCAGGATTTGAAATGCCGGCATCCTGCAGAGCGGTCATGACATTTTCCATCAGAATATAGTAGACATCCCAGTACTTCTCCGTGTTCACCCAGACACGCATGGTAAATTCAAGGCTTTCATTTGCAGCACCGGAGAGCTGCACAAACGGAGACGGGTCCTGCAGAATATCCGGCGTTTTTCGGACAGCCTGCATAATAATATCGCGCACCTCCCTGACATTTTCTTCTCTTCCACAGTGGAACAGCAGCTCAATTCTCCGCGTCTTCTCAGCGGTATAATTGATGACATTCGCATTCATCAGCTGTCCGTTCGGAATGGTTATCTTCTTGTTGTCCGCAGAATTAATAATGGTATAGAACATTGTCATTTCCATGACTGTTCCCTCTGCGTCCAGCGCAAGAATATAGTCTCCGACATTGAAAGGGCGGAAGACCAGAATCATCAGGCCGCCGGCAATATTGCTCAGGGCGCCCTGCAGTGCCAGTCCGATTGCGACACCACAGGATGCCAGCACAGTGACCATAGACGCCATCGGCACACCCAAAATGCTGATCACCGAAATAATCAGTATGATATAGAGCAGGATATTAATAAAGTTCCTGGCAAAGGAACGCACCGACGGGTCGCTCTTTTCAAAGATCTTCAGCTTGTCCACAAGGGGAAGAATCTTCTTGATCACGAATCTTCCGACAAAAAAGACGATAACCGCCAGGAGGATATTTTTCCCGGCGTTTGTACCTGTATTGATCAGCGAATTAATGAATTCCTCCATCTTCCTCTGTTCCTTTCAGATCCTTGAAATGAAATTGCTTCTTTCCGGAGGCATAATCCCCTACAATCTGGCCATGGCCGTAGAGCTTGTACTTATAGGTGACAAGCCCATCCAGACCAACCGGTCCTCTCGCATGCAGCTTTCCGGTACTGATGCCTACCTCTGCGCCGAAGCCGTAGCGGAAGCCATCCGCAAATCTTGTCGAGCAGTTCTGGTATACACCGGCAGAATCTACAAGATCCATAAAACGGTCAGCAGTTTCCTGATTCTCCGTGATGATGCAGTCTGTGTGATGAGATCCAAACCGGTTAATATGGTCCACAGCCTCATCCAGACTGTCCACCAGCTTTACAGACACAATCAGATCCAGATATTCCCGGAAATCCTCCTCCCGGATTGTTTCGCCGCCGATCAGGTCCGTAACCTCCTTTGTACCCCGGATCTGTACACCCTCTTTGCGCAGCGCTTCCGCCAGCTTCGGAAGAAAGACCGGAGCGATCTTCCGGTTTACCAGAAGCGTTTCCACCGCATTGCAGGCCGCAGTGTACTGGGTCTTTGCATCGATAATAATCGGAATCGCCTTGTCGAAATCCGCATCCCTGTCTACATAGATGTGGCAGATGCCATCCGCATGCCCCATGACCGGAATTCTGGTGTGCTCCATGATATAACGGACAAAACGGTTCGACCCCCTTGGAATCAGAAGATCGACGCAGTCATCGCAGTCCAGAAGCTCATCAATTTCATTGTGCTGCTCCGCCTGTATCATGCAGTCAGCAGGAAAACCGCCCTCTGCTGCCGCTGCGTGTATCAGCGAGAACAGGATGCGATTGGTATCTGCCGTCTCCCTGCCGCCCTTCAGCACAGCGCAATTGCCGCTCTTGATGCAAAGGGAGGAAATCTGCACCAAAGCATCCGGACGCGCCTCA
>JAJGAH010000215.1 GCA_020844525.1 Eubacterium sp. | reverse complement strand
CTTTTTGGCAGCAGCCTTTCGGGGGTCCAGTCCCCTGTTCTCCTCCAGCTCGGCAGCCCTGCTGATTCTGTGGGCCTCATCCGCGTACAGAAAAACCTTGTATGCCGGAATACCCGCTTCTGTAAGAATATGATCCGCGCATCTTCCGACAATGATGCACGGGGATTTTGCAAGCTCCAGAACGACCGCCTTCTGCGCCTCGAAAATTCTGTCATGGGAGCTGGGGTAGGAGGCTGCGTTGTTCAGCAGATCATTCATGAATTTTCCAGCGCGGCTCAGGTTTTCACCTTCCCTGTTGATATCATCTTCTGAAAACCCGCTCTCGGCGGCTGTTTTCCTTACTACATCCCTGTCATAAAACGGGATGCCAAGCTTCTGTGAGAGTCCTCTTGCAACAGTTCGTCCGTATGCGGCATACTGCCGGCTGATGGTAATCACTGGATATCGTAATTCTTTCATATTTGTCCTTTCCCGGCATAGTTTTGTATTCCTGTTATGCCGCTGCTGTCTTTCTTCCCTTCGCAAACTGTATTCCCAGACACACAATAACAATCAGAAGTCCGATTACATCCGTCAGCGTACCCGGGTGAATCAGAAGCAGTCCGCCCAGCGCAATCACAATCCGGATCACCGGTGACATCTCAGAGAAGCAGTACCCTTCAAAGGCGGCTGCAATACCGAAGATGCCAATTGCAGCGATAATGGCAATCCGGACCACAGTTAAGGCATCCGTGTCAATCAGCAGCATGGCCGGATTGTAGCAGAACATATAAGGAACAATAAATACGGCTATGGCAAGCTTCGATGCATTAAACGCGGTCTTCATAGGGTTACTCTTTGCAATCGCGGAACCTGCATATGCTGCAAGTGCCACCGGCGGTGTGATATCAGCCACAATACCGAAATAGAACACAAAGAAGTGTGCTGCAAGAACCGGAACGCCCATCCGGATCAGAATCGGAGCAGTTGTTGCCGCCATAATGCAGTAATTTGCCGTTGTCGGAACGCCCATACCAAGTATGATACAGCAGATCATTGTCAGCAGAAGCGCGATGATCAGCCTGTTGCCGGCAACGCCGACAATGGCATTGATCAGGTCATTGGCCAGACCGGTCATCGTAATGGAACCGGAGATGATTCCGGCAACACCACAGGCCGCTGCCACAGTAATTGCACTTCTTCCGCCCGCCTCCAGCGCATCCACAATCTTGCGGGGTGTAATGCGGTTATCCTTATCAAACAGGCTGACGATAATCGAAAGCACGATTGCCAGAGACGCAGCTCTCTGCATGGTCATGAAGTTGCCGGACACCCAGATCACAAGCATAACCAGTGGAAGCAGCAGATAAATCTTCTTCATAAGCCTGCCGGCATGGGGCAGCTGTTCCTTCGGGATTCCATGCAGGTGCAGCTTTTTTGCTTCCAGATGCACGGAAATGAAAATACCCATAAAATACAGGATTGCAGGAAGCACCGCTCTTCCGATGATGTCTGAATAGGGAACGCCTACAAAATCCGCCATCAGGAAAGCCGCAGCGCCCATAATCGGCGGCATAATCTGACCGCCGGTTGAGGCAGCCGCCTCAACGGCTCCGGCAAATTCCGGCTTATATCCTGTCTTTTTCATCATAGGAATGGTCACGGAACCGGTGGTTACGGTATTGCCTACGGAAGAACCCGAAACCATGCCGCAGAGTGCGGAGGAAATAACGGCAACCTTTGCCGGGCCGCCCGCGAACCTTCCGGCCACACAGTTTGCAAGGTCAATGAAAAAGTTGGAAATTCCCGTCCGCTCCAGAAATGCTCCAAAGATAATGAACACCACAATGTACTTCGAGCAGACATTAACCGGCGTCGAGAATATGCCCTCCTTTGTATAGAACAGGTTCCGTATCAGATATTTCAGCCGCCCGGCAAATGCAGGATTTGTAAGGCCATAGGTCAGCGCATATATCACAAAAAATGCCGCTACAATCAGAATGGGCAGGCCGACACATCTCCTGGTGATCTCAACCAGGGCCGCGATGCCGATGATGCCGATAATGATCTGGTACCAGGCAAACCTGGTTCCCTGATTGATGATTGTATTCGCGTTAAATGTAAAGTAGAAAAAAGCACCGGCACCGGCAATCATAAAAATGATATCGCCGATGGGCATGTGATTTTCTTTCTGTACGCCCTTCCTGGAGGGATAAATCAGAAATCCCATCAGAATTACGAGGCCCAGAAAGGATGTAAGTCTGATTTCCTCCAGAAATGTAGCAAACAGGGTGACATAGATGCACCAGAGTGAAAAGGCAGCCAGGATCACGGTGATCATAATCTTGGGCTTACCGGTCCAGATCCTGGTGTTGGATTCCCTGTCATACTTGCGCATAACCGCATCAATGTCCGTTTTTACAGAATCCTGGTCTGCGCCCTTCGCATTTTCCTGTCCAGAAGTGACAGGAGTCTTATCTTTTATCTGATCACTCAAAGCTGCATCCTCCTTATCCTTCTTCTGTACTTACTGTATAACCATGTTCCTTGTAGTATCTTGCAGCTCCTTCATGATATGGAACGGTGGTGATACTCGTTGCTGTATCCAGATTCAGCTCCTCGCCCTTCGCATTTTCCTTTGCGATCTCTGAGGTATGATCAAAAATAGCCTTTGTGAGGTCATAGACTGTGTCATCATCGGCCGATGCAGAGACTATTACAGTCGCCAGAACAGTAATCGTATCGATATCACTGTCCTGCCCCGGATAGGTACCTGCCGGAATAGAATAGGATTCATAATACGGGCAGTCTGCCATGATCTTGTCCCGCACATCTCCATCAATATTTACAAAATGGACGCCATTTGTCGTCGCAAGCTCAGTGATGGCGGAAGTGGGCGCACCAGCTACGATAAATGCAGCACTGATCTTTCCATCCTTCAGTGATTCCTTGGAATCCTCAAATGACTGATACTGTGGATTAATATCGCCGATAGAAAGCCCGGCCCCCTTAAGCACATCAAGGGCATTAAAATATACGCCGGACCCCGCTTCACCGATTGACACACTTCTGCCCTTCAGGTCCGCAACCGTCTTGATATCATCATCCATGGTAATCAGCTGAACGGTCTCCGCATACAGAGCGCCGAGCACTCTGAAGGAATGGGTCCCGCCGTCCTTTTCAAAGGCACGTGTTCCGTTCCATCCATAAGACATAACGTCTGACTGGGTAAATCCCAGCTGAAAATCCCCGTCCTGAATACTCTGAATGTTGACCTTGGAACCTCCGGTCGACACAGCCGTCACACGGACATTTGCATAATTCTTCATGTACTGGGCAAGAACACCGCCGTAGGAATAATAGGTTCCGGCAGTGCCGCCGGTGCCAAACATCATTCTGCTCTTATACTGCGTGCAGCCTGAAAGACCAAGGGAAAGCACGACACAAAGCAGAACGGTCAGGATTCCGGATCCTTTTCGTTTTTTCATCTGTTCATTCTCCCTCTGTTGTTTTTGAATCCGTCAATCCATCTGATTTTTCCCGGAATTTCTCTGTGGGAACGGATTCGTTCTGATAACCAGTCTATTGTAATACAAAGCCGGCCTGAAACGAATCCTTTTTTTATAGTTTTTTTAGATTTGCCACCATATTGCCACCGTAATACGAATCAACGCAGGTGGAGGATTACAAATTCTCAAGCTTTCTCTCTTCGGGATCCGGAAGAACATGTCCGATATCCCGTGGATGGATCGCAGCCTGCAGAGATTCATTGATGATATCTCTTCCTCCCTGCTCCACAAACTGGCGGATAACCGGAAGGCTCAGAAAAGCGGGATCGTCTCCGGAATACTTGATGGCATCCGCAATCACAGCGTCCCCGGGCGTCTCTGAAAAACGGACAAGCATCTCCTCTCCGTCAAAGTACATATTGATCTTGCGGGCACAGGCCTCCTCGAGGAAGGAGATCTTCAGAAGAAGTACGACGTGGTCATATTCATCCGTCGCAATTCTCCCTTTTGTTCCGATATAATAGGGTTCGCCATGCAGAACAATTTCACTGACCTCCGGCTGTTCAAATCCAACCCTGACATGATGAACGTCCTCTCCCTCATAAAAGAGAACAACCATCGTATCATCCATCCTCTGAAACCCGATTTTCTGAATGCCATCTGTATAATTATTGTGTGTAACCTGACAGATCAGCGGAAAAATACCGATGTTTCCTTTTTCCATCTGATACGTATGTGTATCCAGCACATCCAGCATTTCTTCCGGTGACATGACTGTGGATTTCTTTGACCAGAGCCCCCAGCCCTTTTTTCTTCTCCGCGTCTTCCGGAACACCGGCAATTCCGCCAGATGATGGTCCATGGATTGTGCGAGTATCGCACTTCCTGCGCCGGAGCCGCCAAACGTATCATTACCGCTATATTCAGCGACCGTTTTCACAAGATTCTGCAGTGCAGCCGGATTTTCCGGAAGAGGTTCCTCAGATGGCACAAAAGAAGCACCCCAGTATCGCCGTATGATCTCTGTAAGATTTCCCTCCTGCAGCAGCTCCCTGTTCCCCGCATTCACCATGATGATCATGTCCATGTCCGGATAACAGATCACATCCTGACCAAAGAGCCCGTTCATGGCATACCCACCCGGACGCTCCTCCATCCAGAGCTGATATCCATATCCGAACTTTCCATTATCGACATGGGACCGTGTCATCTCCTCTGCCCATTTCTCCGGCAGGAGCTGTTTTCCATTCCACTTTCCCTTATTCAGAAGAAGCTGACCCAGCTTGCAGGCATCCTCCGGACGGATAAAACATCCCCATCCCCCCTTTGTATAACCCATCGGGCTCTTCTCCCAGAAAATTTCACGAATACCCATCGGATCAAAAATCCTGTCCTTCAGATAGTCAAACATGGTCTGTCCGCTCCTGATCTGAATTGCGGCAGAGAGCATAAAGGAGTTCATGGAATTATAATCAAACTTTGTACCCGGTTCAGATTTAAAGCCTGCGGACATAAAATTCGTGCACCAGTCACTTCCATCCAGCGCACCGGCTTCAGAATAATCAACACCGCTGGTCATCTGCAGCAGGTCCCGGATCGTGACCTTTT
>JAJGAH010000214.1 GCA_020844525.1 Eubacterium sp. | reverse complement strand
TCCAGGCGGTACCCGTCTTCGACGCAGGAGAGAATCTGCTCCTTTGTCAGGTGGTACCGGCGGGCTTTCCGATTACTTTTCCGAATACCGCAATAATAGCAGTCATTTCTGCAGAAGCTGGAAAACTCGATGATTCCCCGGAGGTATACCTCTTTCCCGTAAATCTGCTCTCTTACTTCCCGCGCATTCTGGTACAGGAACTGCTCATCATCCGGGTCCATGGTGGCAAGCAGCGTCTCAAAGTCCTCCTCCGGCAGCACCCTCTGCTCCCGGAGCCGCAGGATCCTGTCCTTATTATTCATATACATCCCTCATACTTCACAATTTTCTCCTGTCCTCAGATACTATTGTGCTGCGCATCATTTTCCGGAAGCTCCTGCGCAAGCTGTGCAAACTCCGGCAGCATCCGGAGAGAACGTCCCAGAATGCCGCGCATATATGCGACTGCAATGCCGTAATTGGTGATCGGCGTCCCCTGCATGAAAGCATGATTGCGCCGGGATTCCATCTCCCGGTCATTTAACACGCATCCGCCGCAATGAATCACCAGTTTGCAGCCGGACAGGTCCTCCTGCATGGTACTTCCCGAGGACAGCGCGATCTGAAGCTTTTTCCCAGTGTACTTTTCCAGAAGCGCAGGGATTTTGACGGATCCGATATCGCCACAGGTCCTGCGATGGGTGCATCCCTCTGCAACCAGAACCGTGTCACCGTCCTGCAGCTTTTCGATCTCCCGCACACCCTGTACCGCAGCACCCAGATAGCCCCTGTATCTTGCCATCAGGATGGAAAAAGAGGTCAGCGGTACATCCTCAGGCACGATATATCTGACCTGATAAAATGCCTGTGAGTCTGTAATGACCATGCGGGGATGGGGATGCTGCTCCAGCACATCCGCCAGTTCTTCCGTCTGGCAGACGCAGGCTGTGGCATGATGGAGAAGCAGCTCATGCAGCACCATCTGCTGGGGAAGAATGATTCTTCCCTTCGGTGCCTCTGCATCCATGGGAATGACCATCACAACCGTATCCTTCTCGCTGATCAGATCATCCAGCATTCCTGCCGTCTGGATTTTCGCCTTCGCACGCTCCCGGATCGCCGCGGTCAGTGCATCAAAGCCTGCACCTGTTTTTGCAGAAACAGAAAGAGCATCTGCCGGCATATTCTCCGGTGTTCCCAGGTCCTGCTTGTTGAAGCACAGAATGAACGGAATCTTCTTCTCCCGGAACCAGTTTTCCAGCTCCTCTTCCTCAGGCGCGATCCTTCCATCCCCGATGACGATCACCGCAAGATCAATACGCTCCATCATATCCCTGGTCTTCCTGACCCTGAGCAGTCCCAGCTCACCGGTGTCATCCAGCCCGGCTGTATCAATGACTACGCAGGGGCCAAGGCCGTGAATTTCCATGGCCTTCCGGACCGGGTCTGTCGTTGTTCCCGGTACAGAAGAAACAACGGAAAGGCTCTGCCCGGTCAGGCAGTTAATGACGCTGGACTTTCCGGCATTTCTTCTGCCAAAAAAACCGATCTGTACTCTCTCTGAGGATGGTGTTTCATTCATGCTCATTTTTCTCTGCCTCCTTTGATATACAAAATTCTATGCATCTGCCTGAATCATGGAGATCAGCCGGTCAGCCAGACCCTCCTGAAAATAATTCACAAAATGCTTCCGGTAGATCCGTCCTGACAGCGCAAGCGTCGGAAGATAGATCCGGCGGAACCGGTCATCCTCCGGCAGGATATGTGCATAAGCCGGATCACAGAGCAGAACTGCCCCCGGAAGCGCCCCAAAAAAGTGTGCAATCTCTTCCTCTCCGAAAAGAGAAGCATCTGTTCCCGGAATAAACGAGTTCTTATCTGCTTCCAGCGGATCAATGACAATAGTATTTCTGCCCGTTCTCCGCCTGACAAGGGAAGCAAGAGACACCCCCAGAACGGGTTCAGTGAGACAGACAACCGGTGCCTGCCCGTCCTTTTGTTCCCCTTCATCCGAGATGCTGGAACCATCCGGGGCCTTTGTGTCTGTTCCCTGCAGCTTTCTGATCACCGGATCTTCTTCCCCTGCAAACGGGACGCCGGTTACATAGGGAATACCGAATGTCTTCTGCAGATATATGGCGGGCAGAAGGCCCGCCTTTGAGAGCACCAGAGATACATCCGCCTCTGCCATCTCTGGAAGCAGCTCCAGAGAGCAGTGCGCGCCACATGCCAGATCGGTCTGTACCTGCAGGCCTTTTTTCTGCAGAAGCGACTCCAGCGCACTGCAGCTTTCTGCTCCGGCAAAATCCAGCGGCATCATACCCAGAACATTTACAGTTCTGTGAGGGGATGCCTTCTCCCCTCCCTTCCCCTCCTGTACTGGCTTGTGCGGTTTCATGCCGATAAACTTCCGCAAAAGTGCCTCCCATGCCAGTCCTGCGCCCCGCGCATAATCATGGCAGCCGTTAGAGGGAACATAGAAGGAAGGAATTCCTGTCTTTTTCTCAAGCATCCTGGCAATCGCGCCAAAATCTGTGCCGTTCAGCCACGGAACGGGAGAATTACACAGTGCAATAAATCCGGGTTTTTCCGGAAGCGCTTCCAGCGCCTGGAGAATATCTCTGATAAATTTGGAATCATTGCCGAGAACGGCGTCGCGCATATTCAGCCCGGATATGAAAATATTTGAGGATTCATGATACCAGCGCAATTCATCATGGGTATTATAGGTGGAGTTGCATCCGGAAGGGTCATGAATGACCGTCATTCCACCAAGTTCATATAGCGCGCCTGCGATGCCGGACACGTCACCAGCATACACCGGAAGAATTCTGTAGGTTTCCTTCATACTTCTCCTTCCCTGTCAGATCAGATGAGAAAAACTCCTGTTGTGCAGTCATCCCCGCAGGACGGCTCTGTCCACACGCCGGGAAGCCCCAGTCCCTTTCCTGTGACCACCTCCGGCTGTCCCGGTCTTGTCAATGCGTCGCACATCAGCTGCAGCATATGACGGATTCCCATATAGCCGGTCGCACCGTCCGCTTCTATCGCATTTACAAAACAGGAGCTGTCTGAGAAAAACGCCGCCTTCGGACCAACCGCCAGTATTTTTTCTTTCTGTTCTGCTCCGGAAGTCTCATTCTGTATACGCTCCGCTTCAGCAAGCGAACCTGGGGCAGAGGTGGACATCAAGGCGAGGTCCGGATGCTCTTCCTGCAGAACGGCAAGATCCTCTGCCTCTTCCGGGCTGATACTGTCTGCAAGAATCCGCACAACATTCATCCCATGCTCCAGAAGCAGCCGTGCGAATCCCACCGGTCTTGGCACACAGATATAATCCACAATAACCGGCGTATCGCCAATGCATTTCCTGGCGCTCTGAAATGCCTCTTCCGTCAGGGCACGCTGTTCACGGATCCATGCGTCTGTTCTCTCCTTTGCCATTTCCAGAGGCAGCCTCCTTGCCTCATACAGAAGTGCCATCAGATTGTACAACTGGCAATCTATCTCATCATAGGTTACCGCGGCTGGAAGATACATGCTCCTCCGATCTGCAAGGGCAGCGGCCTTTTCCAGACCATATCTGGAAAGGGGGGACCTGGTGAGCCACAGAAATGCATTGCCCATTGCCAGATAATCATCATAGGTCCTGCAGTCCTGCACCTGCAGAAGGTGGAAGCCCTCCTGCCGCAGCAGTACCTGAAAATCACTGTCCTGCACCCGCAGGTTTTCACCGAGCATGCTGACCTGTGTGAGATCCGGCTCTCTTTTCGGCGTGGCGAGAACCTTCATCATCTGAAAACGCTGCCGCATCTCAGGGGTCGTTGTCAGCTTCTGCCGGATCGGGTCCATGAAGCATTCCATAAAATCAATCTCCGGAAAAGCCTTTTCCACCTGATCAAAAATATATCGCATGTCACAGCCGATAAAATGATGCATGCATACCGGAAACAGCTGGACGGCCCGCGGCTTCTTTTTCAGTTTCCGGATCACATCAATGACCCCTCTGATGGTCACATCCTCCAGCGATCCGTCCATAATTTCGGTTTCATCGGGCATGACCGATGAAATCCGGTCCGCAGCGCACATTTCGTCAGCAGTCATGATCACGCCCCGCAGACAATTATCTGTACAGATATAAATCTGATGGCACTCAGGAATCAGCATACCGGTATGTACGATGTTCCAATGCTCATGCACCGGACAATTGTATTCCAGCGCCCAGGGAAAGGTGCGCCCGGGAACAGCATCCCGTATCCGTATCTGATACCTGTCTTTCTTTTCCGGTGTCTGGGCCGGATAATGCATTTGTTTCATCTGCCTCCTCGATTACAATTAAAGATTCGAATAAGCTGTCTTCACGCTGACCCCCGGCAGAGTTCCGATCCTCCCGGACACACCGCTGATCACACTCTGAGGCGCATCCATTACAATACTGATGATATTTACCTTCCTGGCTCTGTAAGGAATCCCCATCCTTCCGATAATAAAATCGCTGCTCTCATGCAGAATCCGGTTGACCTCCTCGACAGAAGCATCATGCTCCACAATAATGGAAAGAACTGCTACTCTGGTTTCCTGGTCCATTTTTCCACCCCGCTTCTCATGTCTTACACTGTTCAATGCAAATACACTGACAAACAGAATTCAACTGTTCATCTGATATACTCTGCCTTGCTGAAATCTGATTTTCGGCCGTAATACTCCGCATAGATGAAATTTGATTTTAACTGCAAACCACTGTTATGATCCGGCCGTGTGATCCCGGCAGACCTGTATTTTTCAAGAAATCAGCAGATTCTTGGAAGAAGCTCATTTCCGGGTTCCGGCAGATAAGTTTTTGCTCCAATCTCCGTCTCCATAATCACTTTTCCGCTGTTTTCTGCGGTCACCGTTCCTATCACCGCAGCACCGGATGTATACTTCTGCTCCCTCAATATGGACACTGTCTGCTCTGCCTTTTCCTGAGGCACAAACAGAACCATGGTACCCTCACAGGCAAGGTACAGCGGCTCAAGCCCCAGCATGCCGGTGACGCCTCTGACACCGTCGGAGACCGGGATCGCTTCCCTCTTCAGCGCAATTCCCACACCCGCCTCATGGGCAATCTCATAGAGGACAGTTCCG
>JAJGAH010000213.1 GCA_020844525.1 Eubacterium sp. | reverse complement strand
CATGAAGGAGGGATCCGAGGTTACAATCACATCCTGGCAGAGCGGCAATACCTATACCGCTACTGTAAAGAGTATTTCTCCTTACCCGGATACCAGCGGAGAGCTTGGCTCTGACAGCAGCAATTCCGTGTATCCGTTCATTGCCTATATTGATCAGTCGGACGCCTCATTGTCAAACGGGGAATATGTACAGATCACGATGCAGTCCGATGCATCTGCCGATAACACTGAAGATGCAGCAGGTGAAACTTCCTCTGCAACAGAGGGGACAGAGAACATTGCCGGGAGTACTTCCGTTTCCTCTGGAAGCGCAGATAATATCATAGGCAGCACCTCTGGTGTGACGGAGGAGACTGCAACGGATGGAGAATCTGATTTTTATCTTTATGGTGCCTTTGTTCTGGATGAAAACGGAACGAAGTATGTATATCTCAGGGACCAGGACAATCGTCTGAAAAAGCAGGAGATTCAGGTTGGAAAATATCAGAACGGTGCATATGAAATCCTCTCAGGTGTCACACTTTCGGACTGGGTGGCATTCCCTTATGGCAAAAACATCAAGGAGGGGGCGCCGACAAGAGAGGGATCGGAGGAAGATCTGTATTCATAATTTTCCGGAATCTGAACAAGGAGATTGATATGATAGAAAATCTGAAGTTTTCCTTTCAAAGCATATGGGCACACAAGATGCGTTCGTTCCTGACCATGCTTGGTGTGATCATCGGTATTGCTTCGATTATCGGCATTGTATCGACGATCAAGGGAACCAATGAGCAGATCATGCAGAATCTGATCGGGGCCGGGAACAATAATGTGACGATCTCCCTGAAGCAGGGAGACAGTGACTATTGGATGGATGGAGGGGCACCTGCCGGTGTTTCCCAGGTATCAGACGATCAGAAGGAACGGATCCGGAAGCTCGATAATGTGGCAGATGCGTCCTTCTACCTTTCACGAAGCTATTCTGACAGCGTGCAGGCAGGCAACAACACCCTGGACAGTGCGCAGATGCTTGGCATTGATACGCATTATCTGAACACAACCGGTTATGTTGTCTATGCGGGCAGGCCTTTTACCGATGTCGATTACAGCGGGTTTCACAAGGTCGTGCTTCTCGATGAAACGGCGTCAAAGGTTCTGTTTCCGGATGGCGACGCACTCGGAAAGATCATGACGATCAAGGGAGAACCATATACCGTTGTCGGTCTTGTCCGGAAGGAGCAGAAGTACCAGCCGACTTATGACTCCCTGCAGGATTATATGACCTATGCCGGGCAGGAATCCGGCAAGGTTATGCTGCCGGATGCGGACTGGCCCATCAGCTACAATTATGATGAGCCGCAGAACTGCGTTGCACGAGCGAAGCGAACGGAGGACATGAGTCAGGTTGGAAAAGAAGTACAGGAAATCATGAATGAATCTGTCTCGTCCACAGGTACAGACAGCACGGGAGACTCCGCGATCAGCTATCAGGCAGAGGACCTGCTGGAGAAGGCAAAGAACAAGCAGCAGCTGGCTGCCAGCACGAATAACCTGCTGATCTGGATCGCCAGCATTGCGCTGCTGGTCGGTGGAATCGGCGTGATGAACATCATGCTTGTCTCTGTGACAGAGAGGACCAGTGAAATTGGCCTGAAGAAGGCGCTTGGTGCACGAAAAAAACGCATACTCGCCCAGTTCCTCACAGAGTCAGCGGTTCTGACAAGCATGGGAGGTATCCTTGGTGTTGTCGTGGGCATCATTCTGGCGGAGGTGATTTCCAGAAGCTCCGGTACACCGGTGGCGATCAGTATTCCTTCGATCTTCATTGGCGTCGGATTTTCCATGGCAATCGGTATTCTCTTTGGACTGCTTCCTTCTATCAAGGCAGCAAACCTCAATCCGATTGATGCGCTGCGGAGAGAATAAAACTTGTGCTGTAAGGGGCAGAAGGTATATGCTCATGAAATTGTCTTGAAATTCTCACGGTTTCGACAAGCAGGAAGTACTAAGGCTCTTCAATTTTGCTAAAGGCGTTCAGAAAAAGTCAAAACTCGCTGCATTCTGCAGCTCAGACAGTTGACTTTTTCTGAATAACGCAAAATTTCATCACCAAGTACTTCTAGCATGTCTGCAAATGTTCGAATTTCAAGACAATTTCTTAAATACTTTCCTTTGATCTTAATATCATGCCTATAGAAAAGGATAAGAATAATTCAAAAATACACGCCTTGTGCAGGGCAGGAACAGAATCCTGCGCAGGGCGTTCAATTTTGAAGCCAGGAAACCAGGCTTCGTATTCAGATAAATTCAGAATCCAAGGTCCTCGCCGACCATGATGATGGTGATGCGGCCCGGGTGCTTGCTGTATCTTGTGATGATCTCCTGGCAGCAGATGGTATCCGGGCTGAGACAGTTGCCGCAGGTACCTGTCACGGAACATGGTGTCTTACATCCGAGGCGGACACAGTTTGGCGGGGTTGCGACGTTGTGAATGCGCTGGAAGGCCTCCGGAATATCGAAGGCGAGCTTGTTCATGCCGGTTACAATGATGACATGGGCAGGTCCCTGGATCAGAAAGCAGACGCGGTTACCGTTGCCGTCGATGTTGACCAGCTCGCCATCCTTTGTGAAGGCGTTTGTACTCATCAGGAAATAATCTGCCATCATCTGCCGTGCCATCATCTCACGTTTTTCCTCAGGCGTCTTTGCGTCTGTCCTTTCAATAAAGGCGTAATCTCCTTTTTTCAGGGCTTCCTTTATCCCGCATTCTTCAAGAGTTTCAGAGCCCCCATAGGTTACGGAAGCACCCTGCGGAATCAGTTCCAGCACTTTTTTTCGTGCATCCTCTTTTGAGTCCACATAATAGGCGGTCATGTTTCTTTTCTCAAATTTGCGGATCATACTCTCGCCGAGATGCCGGTAGTTCAGCTGTTTTGGTGTCATGGTTCATCCTCCTTTGCTTGAAACTTACTATTGTTTCCATTATACTATAATCTGGCTCGCAAGAGAATTGTTAGATTACTTTCAATTCTCTGGGAGTAACATGGACAGAGGTAATACAGTCGTATGAATATTTTGTTTTTTATCACGCCCAAGGCGGAATGTGCCTATATTCAGGCGGAGGCCTCTCTCAGGCAGGCGCTTGAGAAGATGGAATACCACAAATACACGGCGGTTCCGGTGCTTGACAGCAGGGGACATTATGTCGGAACGATCACCGAAGGCGATCTTCTCCGTGTGATCAAGGAGAAGTATGATCTCAGCCTTCACGACGCGGAGGACATCCGGGTCAGCTCTGTTCCGCGAAGGTGGAGGATGGACCCGGTCAATATTAACTGCAATATCGAGGATCTGGTACAGATCTCCATGAAGCAGAATTTTGTGCCTGTCGTGGATGATGAGAATGTTTTTATCGGTATTATCACGCGAAAGGCGGTCATTCAGTATTTTTATGAGAAATTCAGGAAATACAAGGATGAACTATCTAAGATGGAACAGAAGGACAGGGACTGAGGCTTATTCAGCCCAGTAAAAAGGAAGCATAGGTATGAATAAATTAATTGAAAAAATCAATGCAGAGACAGCGGAGGCGTTTCAAAAGGCGGGATATGATCCGAAATATGCCAGAGTTACCGTTTCAAATCGTCCGGACCTCTGCGAGTATCAGTGCAATGGTGCAATGGCGGCAAAGAAGGAGTACAGAAAGGCTCCGATTCAGATTGCGGAGGATATCGTCGGATTTCTTGCGGATTCCCCGGTGTTTGAAAAGGCTGAGGCTGTAAAGCCGGGCTTCATCAATATGACAGTCCGCAGGGATTTTCTGGCCGGATACATCTCTGAGATGGCGCAGGATCCGGAGATCTCCGTTGAAAAAACAGCGCATCCGGAGACGGTCGTGATTGACTACGGCGGTCCGAATGTGGCAAAGCCGCTGCACGTGGGACATCTCCGCTCTGCGATCATCGGTGAGAGCATCCGCCGCATGGGACTGCGTCTGGGACATCACATGATCGGTGATGTGCATCTGGGAGACTGGGGTCTGCAGATGGGTCTGATTATCACGGAGCTCCACGAGAGAAAGCCGGAGCTTCCTTATTTTGATGCGTCCTATACAGGTGATTATCCGGATGAGGCGCCCTTTACGATCAGCGAGCTGGAGGAGATCTATCCGACAGCCAGCAAAAAGTCCAAGGAGGATGAGGCCTATAAGGAGAAAGCCCTGCAGGCAACCGCAGAGCTTCAGAGCGGACGGAGAGGGTATCGCGCGCTCTGGAAGCATATCATTGCGGTGTCCGTATCAGATCTGAAGAAGAATTACGAAAAGCTGGATGTGCATTTCGATCTCTGGAAGGGAGAGTCGGATGCACAGGCATACATTCCGGACATGGTGCAGATGATGAAGGACAAGGGCTTCGCCTATGAGGATCAGGGAGCCCTTATTGTGGACGTGAAGGAGGACTCTGACCAGAAGGAGGTGCCGCCCTGCATGATTCTCAAGTCGGATGGTGCCGCCCTGTATACAACCACAGACCTGGCAACCATTGTGGAACGGATGCAGGATTTTGATCCTGATGAGATTCTGTATGTCGTTGACAAACGCCAGGAGATGCACTTTATCCAGACTTTCCGCTGCGCACGCAAGACGGGACTGGTAAAGCCGGAGACAAAGCTTACGTTTCTGGGCTTTGGCACGATGAACGGAAAGGACGGGAAGCCGTTTAAGACAAGAGAGGGCGGCGTCATGCGTCTGGAGACACTGATTGCGGACATCGACAGAGAGATGTACCGCAAGATCGTGGAGAACCGGAGCGTGAAGGACAAGGATGCTGAGGACACAGCAAAGATTGTCGGTCTTTCCGCCATCAAATATGGAGACCTCTCCAACCAGGCATCGAAGGACTATGTGTTCGATGTGGACCGGTTCACTTCCTTTGAGGGAAATACAGGCCCGTACATTCTCTATACGATTGTGCGGATCAAGTCCATTTTGAAAAAGTTCGCAGAGGAGGGCGGCACCCTTGATGGCGCTGAAATTCTGAGTGCATCAGGTGATACCGAGAAGAAGCTGATGCTGCAGCTTGCCCGTTACAATGAGGCACTGACCGGAGCCTTTGAAGAGAAGGCACCGCACAGGCTC
>JAJGAH010000212.1 GCA_020844525.1 Eubacterium sp. | reverse complement strand
TCTGCTGATGGCATGAGGGTCCTTTCGTCGCCGGTGGCATCGGATGCCAGAATTATCAGCGGAGAGAGCGGAGCAGCTGCGTTTGGCGCCGCATATAATTTGTTGACCGATGAAAAGTTATCAGACATAAAAAACAGGCTCAAAATCAATGAAAATTCTGTTTTGCTTTTTATCAGTACAGAGGGGGCTACAGATCGGACAAGTTATGACCAGATTGTCTGGCGAGGAAAATACGCTTCCCTGTAAATCTGATGGAGATGCCTGTTGATGGAGAAAATGGAGAACTTATGTTAAACGAGAAAAGGAAAGAAGAAGTCATTGCACTTTGCCAGGAACTTGTTCATCAGTATAGCTATTCAGGCAATGAGAAGGCAGCAGCGGATGTTTTGAAGAAATACTTCATGTCTCATGGTTTTGATGACGTTACGATTGATCGATATGGAAATGTAATTGGTGTGATTCATGGAAAAAGAAAGGGAATCAAACTGCTTTTTGATGGACATATTGATACCGTACCGGTACCAGATCCGTCTAAGTGGAAATATGATCCTTTTCGGGCAGATATCGCAGATGGAAAACTATATGGCCGCGGCACATCGGATATGAAGGGCGCGGATGCTGCCATGGCAGTGGCAGCTGCCAGTTATGCGGAGGACACGCAAAAGGATTTCGCTGGAGACATCTATGTCGCCGGAGTTGTGCATGAGGAATGCTTTGAGGGTGTTGCTGCGCGCAGCATCAGTTCCTTTGTGCAGCCTGATGTCGTCGTGATCGGAGAAGCCTCCGGATTAAATCTGAAAATCGGACAGCGAGGCCGCGGTGAGGTTGTTGTGGAAACATTTGGCGTGCCTGCACATTCGGCAAATCCTGAAAAAGGCGTAAATGCCGTTTACTCTATGTGCCGTCTGATCGAAGCAATCCGGAAATTGCCTGCCACGCACGATGATTTCTTGGGAGATGGCATTCTGGAACTGACAGATATCAAATCCAGTCCTTATCCAGGGGCATCAGTTGTTCCGGATTACTGTCGGGCTACTTATGACCGGCGTCTGCTGGTGGGAGAAACCAAAGAGTCAGTCTTGCATCCTATCCAAGAGCTGATTGATAAGATGTCAGCCGAGAACCTTTCTTTTAAGGCAAAGGTTTCTTTTGCTGCTGGAAGGGAGAAATGTTATACGGGAGAGTGCATTGAAGGCGAACGGTTCTTCCCCGGCTGGAAATTCAGCGAGCAGGATGCCTGTATCCAGAAGATCCTTAAGACATTGCATGAAATGGGATTCCATCCGGAAATTACGAAATATAACTTCTGTACGAACGGCAGTCATTATGCAGGAGAAGCTGGAATCAAAACAATCGGAATGGGCCCTTCACGAGAAAATCTGGCGCATACGATTGATGAATATATCGAACTCGATCAGCTGACAGGAGTCACCGAGCGGTATATGGGGATTATGAAAGCATTGCTTTGATTCTGAGGAGATGCACAGGATGAAAATCTTAATAAAAAACGCGAATATCATTGATGGCAGCGGTGCCGATGCTTTTGCTGGAGCTGTACTCACAAAGGGTGATCAGATCGAAAAGATTTTTCACGGAACTGTGGGTGATGAGGTAAGCGCAGACAGGGTCATTGATGCAAGAGGCAAAGTGCTTGCACCTGGTTTCATCGACACTCATTCACATAGTGATCTGAGAGTTCTTTCACAGCCTGCTCTCTTACCAAAGATACATCAGGGAATTACGACGGAAGTGTTAGGACAGGATGGCATATCCATGGCACCGCTTCCGGAGGAATATATTGAACCGTGGAAAAAGAATCTGGCAGGTCTGGACGGATCAGATGATGGTCTGGACTGGCACTATCGGGATGCAACCGGGTATTTTTCTCTATTGGAGAAAGTGCATCCTGCATTGAATGAGGCCTATCTGCTTCCTCATGGTAATATTCGAATGGAAGCAATGGGGCTGGCAAACAAACCAGCTGACAAAAAAGACATCGATGCCATGCGTAGCATTATAGCCCGTGAGATGGAAGCCGGATGTATCGGTGTTTCCTCAGGTCTGATTTATATGCCGTGCGCATATGGAAAGACAGAAGAACTGATTGAGATCTGTAAAGTGGCGAAAGAATATGGCGGTGTATTTGTCGTTCACCAGCGTAGTGAGGCGGAAACCATTCTGCCTTCCATGGATGAGATTATCCGTATTGGCAGGGAATCCGGCATACCGATCCATTTCTCTCATTTCAAGGTCTGCGGAAAACCCAACTGGAAATTCCTGGATGGGATGTTTCAGAAACTGGACGAAGCCGAAGCAGAAGGACTTACAGTTTCATTTGATCAGTATCCATATGTCGCCGGAAGTACGATGCTGGGAGTCATTCTTCCACCCTGGGTTCATGACGGAGGAACTGATAAGGTATTGGAGAGGCTTGCTGATCCTGCCTGCAGAGAACGGATGAAGAAAGATATCCGGGATGGTATTCCCGGATGGGATAACTTTATTCAATTTGCCGGTACTGAGGGTATCTACGTAACAAGCGTTGTAACAGAAAAAAATAAAGATGCTGTTGGCCTCACGCTGGATCAGCTGGGTGAAAAACGAGGAAAAGATCCTCTCGAAGCAACCTTTGATTTACTGCTTGAGGAGAAAAATGCCGTTGGCATGGTCGATTTTTACGGAACGGAAGATCATGTCAAAGCAATCATGCAGCGGCCAGAGATGAATCTGTGCACTGACGGACTTCTCTCAGGAAAGCCGCATCCGCGTGTTTACGGTGCATTCCCAAGGCTCTTAGGCAAATATGTGAGGGAGGATAAATGCCTGACTCTTCCACAGGCGGTACGAAAAATCACCGGCAAGGCGGCTGATGCTCTGCACATCAGTAAGAGGGGCTATATCAGGGAAGGATATTTTGCGGATCTCACATTGTTTGATCCTGATACGATTATTGATAAAGGCACTTTCACCAATCCGGAGCAATTCCCTGAGGGAATTATAACTGTGATTGTGAACGGAAATGTGGCTTTGGAAAATGACAAGGTGAGCCAGGAAAGATATGGTCAGGTGCTGAGGAGAAAGTCATAATAAACGCGGAAAAGGTGCTGTGGAAATACATAGCCTCTCATCAAGTAAAGTCAGGACTTCCAGTCAGCTGGAGGTCCTTATTGAGTTAAACCTGAATCTGTGAAACTCACACATACAAGGTCGCTGGAAACCATTGATTTTGCTGCATGGATTGCACCTTGAAAAGTTTCTTCAAATATCACCCATGAGGTGATTCCGTTGCTGAGATATATGGTATTTTTTGGTAAAATATACACATACTTCCAAAGGAGCAAATGCCATGAAAAAGCTGATTATTACTACGACCAACGAGCGAATCATTCCGGCAGGCGGCCTTGCTGTTGTCGGCGCTATTCTTGGAAAAAGTGATTTCGTCAAGAAGGCAAACCGCAGGGATGTAACACCGAATCGTGCCCAGCATCAGATTAATAATGGCGATGTATTTTTCGGCAGAACCATCCGCCGTATCAATGCTATCATAGCAGAAATTCTGAGGCGTGGAGAAGCGGATGCCAGGCGGCGGATCCTGAAGCTTCAGTTATCATCAGAAGGGATATTTTTCAGAAGCGGTTCTGATGTAGTTCCCGGAAATGGTTCTGAGTGAAATAATAACGAAAACAACAAAGGAGAGGGCGGATTTCTGCTCTCTCTTTCTCTGTATCTTATCTCTCTCTTTCGCTATCTCTGTGTCACTCTGCCGTCACTTGGGTGTCACAGCCGTGTCACAATGTGACGCGAGACTGCTGGCCGGTTTCAATGGCATAGATCCGGCTGATGTCCAGATTTCTGCCGTTCAGGCAGATGGTCTTGCGGACGCTGTCGATATCCAGCAGGTCGCCGCTGATCCATCGGTAATTGCCTCTGACACCGTCATTTTTCAGCAGCGTCTGCTGGGCGTCTTCTTCAAAGTACAGGACGGAAATCTGCAGCAGGCCTTTCCGGTCCAGGCGTTTCTTCGGCAGCTTCTCAAACCGCCGGACCAGAAGCGCGAGTTTTTCGTCCAGTTCTTTTTTCATATCTTCAGACAGCTCGGCCGGATGAACAGTAAGTACAGTTTCAGCATCCATGGATTCATCAAACCCGGCAAGGGCGTCGAAGGGTGCGAACAGCTTCGCCCTGTTTCCGCGTGCCATTTTCGGATGCCGGAGAGAAAAGGGATCGCCGTTGTGAATCGGCCGGTGCTGCTTTTTCAGTGCCTGATAATCTGTCATGATAGATCACTCCTTTCATGCTCTGTGTCCTCCGATCTGCGTATTTCTTTCCATGGTTCGCGCTCCTTTCTGCAGACTCATCCCGCGGAGAATGGCATTCGCGCCATATTTTGCCTTGACGGAAAGTACAGCTTTCTGCAGATTTTTCTCTTTTTCCAGTTCAGCCGTGTCGTGGAACAGATCCATCTGGTAGCAGGTGGACGATTCGGGTTTGATGTCGTTTGCGGTGAGGAAGATCCTGCGGATGAGCAGGCCGGGCCGCACGATCCGCTGGAACAGAGCGGCGGCAGCGGGCATGATCTGCCCGGCATAGTTCGTATCTGTGCCGAAGCGGAACGTGCCGACGCTGTGCGCGGGAACTTTTCTTCCGTACCAGTCGTAATGAAAAGCACCGGTGTAAGAGTCGCTGCAGACCTCGTACCCGATGTACATGGTGAGGGAATCGGCGGTCACCTCTTCCTTTACCAGCTGCAGGGAGATGAGCTCCGCCTGTTCTTTGACTGCCAGAAGAGATTCCGCATATTTGTAGGCTCTCGGCAGGACCTGTCCGTTGCTGATGGAGCGGGCACCGGTCGAATAGTTCTTGATGTCTTTCATTGTGCAGGGCTCGATGCCCCAGGCATGATCGATCAGGAGTTCAGCGTTGATGCCGAAGAGACGGTAAAGGAATTCTTCATCTTTGACTGATGTTTCCGCAATGTCTCCCATCGTTCGGATCCCGTATTTTGCGAGCTTTCCGGATATGCCTCCTGCAATCTGCCAGAAGTCAGTGATCGGCGTATGCTGCCAGAGAAGATCCTTGTAGGTCTCTTCTGTCAGTTCGGCAATGCGGACGCCGTCTTTGTCTGCC
>JAJGAH010000211.1 GCA_020844525.1 Eubacterium sp. | reverse complement strand
GAGGATCGTTCCGGGGCAAAATATCAAGTACAGTCTGACGTTCTGGAAAACGGAAAAACTGTAAAAACAGGCAGGAACCTCCCGGAAAGGGAATGTTCCTGTATGGTCAGATCAGAATCTGCCTGCCTTGGCTGCTTCCTCTACAGAAACAGCAACAGCGACGGTCATGCCAACCATCGGGTTGTTTCCTGCGC
Source organism: Eubacterium sp. (assembly GCA_020844525.1). Lineage (GTDB taxonomy): Bacteria > Bacillota > Clostridia > Lachnospirales > Lachnospiraceae > Bilifractor. The sequence continues at coordinate 4,958 of JAJGAH010000211.1, read as the reverse complement.
CGATCAGACCCATCATCTCTACATGAGCCGGTACGGAGGAGGATCCTGCGAACTGCGCATCACTGTGCATACGGCCCATTGTATCGGTCATACCATAGGAAGCAGGACCTGCTGCCATGTTGTCCGGATGCAGGGTACGTCCTGTGCCGCCGCCGGATGCAACGGAGAAGTACTTCTTGCCGGCTTCCAGACGCTCTTTCTTGTAGGTGCCTGCTACCGGATGCTGGAAACGTGTCGGGTTTGTGGAGTTTCCAGTGATGGAAACGTCTACATTTTCATGCCACATGATGGCAACACCTTCCTGTACATCGTTTGCGCCGTAGCAGTTTACCTTTGCGCGGGCACCGTTCGGATCCTTGGAATAGCAGGTACGGCTAACCTCTGTGAGCTCACCTGTCTTGTAATTATAGGAGGTCTCAACGAAGGTGAAGCCGTTTACACGGGAGATGATCTGTGCGGCATCCTTGCCAAGACCGTTCAGGATGACACGAAGCGGTTTTTTACGAACCTTGTTTGCCTTCTCGGCGATACCGATGGCACCCTCAGCGGCTGCGAAGGACTCGTGACCGGCAAGGAATGCGAAACATTCGGTATCCTCCTCCAAAAGCATCTTGCCAAGGTTTCCATGGCCAAGGCCTACCTTACGGCGGTCAGCTACGGAACCGGGGATGCAGAAGGACTGAAGTCCCTCACCAATGGCAGCGGCAGCGTCTGCTGCTGTACGGCAGTTCTTCTTGATTGCGATGGCAGCGCCAACGGTGTATGCCCATTTTGCATTCTCGAAGCAGATCGGCTGAATGCTCTCTACCATATGATATACATCAAGGCCGGCAGCCTTTGTAACCTCTGCAGCTTCTTCAATAGAGTTGATCCCGTACTCAGCAAGCTTTGCGAGAATCTGTTTTTCTCTTCTTTCATATGATTCAAATAAAGCCATCTTTGTCGTCCTCCTCTATCAATCTTTTCTCGGGTCAATGAACTTAACAGCATCAGCAACACGTCCATACTGGCCGCAGGCCTTCTCAAACGCGGTATTCGCGTCATCACCGGCCTTGATGAAGTCCATCATCTTTCCGAAGTTTACGAACTTATATCCGATAATCTCATCATTCTCATCAAGTGCGAGCTCTCTTACATAGCCGTCTGTCATCTCAAGATAACGGGGGCCCTTTGCAAGTGTGCTGTACATGGTACCAACCTGAGAGCGATGACCCTTTCCAAGGTCCTCAAGTCCTGCGCCGATCTGAAGCCCATCCTCGGAGAAGGCACTCTGGGAACGGCCATAGGCGATCTGCAGGAAGAGCTCACGCATAGCGGTATTGATGGCGTCACAGACAAGGTCTGTATTGAGCGCCTCCAGAACGGTAAGTCCCGGAAGAACCTCTGCTGCCATAGCTGCGGAGTGTGTCATGCCGGAACATCCGATCGTCTCGATCAGAGCTTCCTGAATGATTCCTTCCTTGACATTCAGGGACAGCTTACATGCGCCCTGCTGCGGTGCGCACCAGCCAACACCATGTGTGAATCCCGAAATGTCCTTGACCTCCTTAGCCTGAACCCACTTAGCTTCTTCAGGAATAGGAGCAGCGCCATGATGTACGCCCTGATGTACAACGCACATATCTTCTACTTCTTGTGAATAAATCATTGTAAAACTCCTTTCAAAAAAAGTTTTTCACATAGCCAGGTTCATTTTCGCATAAAACAACCTTTTCGTAAAGATATTTTGTTAAAAAAAGAACGATTCCACAGAGGCCTCCGCATCCGGCACTTCCAGAGCCTTTCCAGCGGAGAACATGGGTACGGATATGGGTCAGGTCTCAGATTTTGTGCGCCTGCTTTCCTTTCCATTATTGTTTGGAGAGGCCTTCCTTTTGGTGCCGGATCTCCTTCCTGCACCAGCCCGGTTTCTTTGGGTGTAAAAGTGGGCGATGTAATCATATCGTTTCTGCAGGACGGCCCGATTATCTGTCTGCTTGACAGTATTTGTCCGGACAGCTACAAAGTTTTCAAGCTTTTCCAGATATTCAGATGGCTGAATGGTCCCCTCTGCCACCCAGGTCAGGCCCTTCTCCCAGGATGCCGTAAGCTCCGGGTTCAGCAGCTGGCGGATGGAACAGTAGACTACATCATGGATCATTTCCCCGATCTGCGTCGGGGTGATCACCTGTGTCTTCTTGTTCAGGGCCAGATATTTATTGTGGAAGAGCTTTTTCAGGATTTCCGCGCGGGTTGCGGATGTACCGATGCCGCTTCCCTTGATCTGCTCCCGCAGTTCCTCATCCTCGATCAGCTGGCCCGCATTTTCCATCGCAAGGATCATGGACCCCGATGTATAGCGCTTTGGCGGAGATGTCTCTCCTTCCTTAATCTTATAGGCGCCGACCGGAATGGTGCTTCCCTTCCGGAGCTGTTTTAGTGCTGCAAGGAAGTCTGCGTCAACCTCCTCCTCGCCATTTCCTTCTGTGCCACTCTCTCCGGTTCCATTCTGGTCGGAGGAGGTGCTGTCAGCATTCCCTGTGGATGCGGAGCCTTCCGCAGATGATGCACTCCGTCCTCTGCCTCTGTAGGAAAGCTTCAGATATCCCTCATCGGTCAGAACACTGAAATTGGAAAAGAAATGCTCCGTCCCGATGACTGCCTCCAGACTCACCTTCTGATATACAGCCGGAGGATAAAAAATGCCAAGAAAACGTCGCACAATAAGATCATAAACCTTTGCGGAGAGCGGCTGCAGGTTCTTCAGATTCTGCATACCCTGTCCGGTAGGAATGATGGCATAGTGGTCCGTGATCTGGCTGTCATTGGTGTATCTGGTTTTGGCGATATTTTTCCAGGTACCCTTCTCCAGAACCTCGGACGCATAATCCCGGGCAGGAGCGTAATTGCGCAATCCGCCGATGTTCCGGCTGATCTCCTTCGCGATTGCGCTGGAAAGCACTCTGGCATCTGTTCTCGGATAGGTAACAAGCTTTTTCTCGTACAGCTCCTGTATGATATTCAGCGTATTGTCAGGACTGATTTTGAAAAATCTGGAGCAGTCATTCTGAATTTCCGCGAGGTTGTACAGCAGCGGCGGGTTCTTCTTCGTGGTCTTCCGCTCTGTCCGCACCACCTTCATTTCCTGCAGTTCGATTCCTTTCAGATAACGGATCAGCTCTTCTGCGTCCTTTTTCTCCTTGAAGCCGTTTTCCTTGTAGAGCTTCGGGGACTGGTAGCAGCGGCTGCCCTCGACACTTCTCCATTCGCCCTCAAAGGAATGGTCCAGCCAGCTCATATCTGCAAGGACCCGGAAAAAAGGCGTCTTTTTGAAATCGCGGATCTCCCGCTCCCTGCGGACCACCATACCAAGCACGCAGGTCATGACTCTGCCCACCGCGATGGCATGATAGCCCTCTCCCAGATAGGAGGACAGATCGTAGGCGTAGCGCAGGGACAGGGCCCTCGAGAAGTTGATTCCCATCAGATAGTCTTCCTTGGCGCGCAGAAAGGCAGCTGCCGACAGATTATCATATGCAGAAATATTCTTTGCCTCCCGGATGCCCCTTTGAATCTCCTCCTCTGTCTGGGAATCGATCCATACCCTTCGCTGGTCCTTCGATGCAGGGACCTTTGCCATCATGGCCACCAGACGGTAGATGTACTCTCCTTCCCGCCCGGAGTCGGTGCATACATAAATGGTTTCCACATCTTCCCGGTTCAGAAGTGTGCTGACGATCCGGAACTGCTTGCTGACAGAACCGATCACCTCATATTTAAATGTCTTTGGCAGAAACGGAAGCGTATCAAAGGACCATTTTTTATATTTCTCATCATATTTTTCCGGGTAGCTCATGGTTACCAGGTGTCCGACGCACCAGGTAACGACGCTGTTCTCCGATTCCAGATATCCGTCATGGCGGGCAAGATTCTCGTGAAGAGCCTTGGCGAATTCCTGCGCCACACTTGGTTTTTCGGCAATATAAAGTGATTTGGGCAAGGGCGTCCTCTCTTTCTCGGGCGTAAAAATGCTGCAGTATAAAGACATACGGCAGTCCGGCTTATCTGAGAGCTCATTATAGCTTACAAGAAGAATATTATCAAATTGCAGGGAAAAATAAAAAGGGGTCTGTCTTCAGACACGGAAAATAATAGTAAATTTTAAAAGATGGAATTATTGATGTTTATGAAATTGTCTTGCACACTTAGCTTTCAAGCCAGCAGCATAAAAATGAAGAAATATGATCTGAAATGACAAATCCGGGTGAGTGAAGATAAGGAAAATAATAAACAATAAAAGATATGCTCAACGATCAGAAAAGAATGATTTTAGCCCGGCTGACATGGTACGGATCAGGCATATGCAGTACGTTTGCCTGATCCGTACCATGTCAGCAGTGGGCTTATTTGTGATTTGTAGATGAAGGTTCTACCATTATATTTTCATGGAGCGAAATTATTTTGCAGTGATGTAACCCTTGTCAACAAGAGTCTCTGCGCAGAGAACTGCGCCGCCGGCTGCACCGCGGAGGGTGTTATGGGACAGGCCGACAAACTTCCAGTCGAAGATGCTGTCCTTGCGGAGACGGCCGACGCTGATGCCCATTCCGTTCTCGAAGTTTACATCCAGGCGAACCTGCGGGCGGTCATCCTCTGTCATATAGCGGATGAACTGCTTCGGAGCACTCGGAAGATTGTGCTCCTGCGGATATCCGCGGAAGCTCTCCATAGCCTCAATCAGCTCCTCCTTGGAAGGATTCTGCTTGAAGTTTACGAAAACAGCAGCGGTATGTCCGTTCAGAACCGGCACACGCAGGCACTGGCTTGTGATTCTTACGCCGTTTGCCTTTACGATCTGTCCGTTCTCAATGTGTCCCCAGATCCGGAGCGGCTCCTGCTCGCTCTTCTCCTCCTCGCCGCTGATGAAGGGGATTACATTGCCCTCCATCTCCGGCCAGTCACGGAAGGTCTTGCCGGCA
>JAJGAH010000210.1 GCA_020844525.1 Eubacterium sp. | reverse complement strand
TCTGTACCGATATGTCACAGTTCATGTGCGGAGAAACCGTAGACGTTAATGGCGGCGCAATGATGAATCTGCAGGAGAAACCGTTCAGCTTTACCGTGGAAGGATGTATACCGGGTCCGAAGTCCACAGACAAAGCAGCTGAATAAATATTAAGAATAAATATTAAGAGTAAATATTAAAATGTAAAAAAATCAGGAGGAAAATTATCATGGCGGAAGAAGAATTAGGATTTAACTGCGCAGCATTTGAGAGAACAAGAAAGACTGTATGGCATCTGCAGCAGATGAAGAACAAGGGACAGAAAATCACAATGGTAGGAACAGCATTTATGTCCCCCTTCTTCACCATGTGGTGTGAGTATGCAGGCGTAGATCTGGTACGTTACATTGCACCAGGTGAAAACAGCAGAGAGCGTGCAGCAAACATGGAATCCTGGACACGTCAGCAGCGTAAAATGGCTCCGAACATCTGCCTGAATGCTGTTCTTGAATCCTGCCAGTATTCAGATAAGTACAAGGCTCTGGACGTTGCTGCCACCCTGCTGCAGGAAGGTGCGGACTGCGTACTGCCCATGGGTGCAACAAATGAGCTGGTAGAGTATCTTGCTGATAACCATGTCGCAGTATTTGGTCATGTCGGATGCCTTTCCGGATGGCAGACCACCCGTATCGGCGGTTACAAGCGCGTAGGTAAAACAGCTGAGGACGCAATGAAGATCTATCGTCAGGCTTATGAATATCAGGAAAGTGGTATGGTAGGTATGACCATTGAAATGACATCTCGTGAGGTGACCGATGCAATTGCCAAAAAGCTTAGAATCCCGGTCATTGAAATTGTCGGCGGAAGCGCCGCTGACGGTTCCGAGATGGTTATTCTGGACCTTCTTGGCATGGTTCCGCAGGAAGGCATGGCAAAGCACTCCAAGGCATACGCTGACCTGATGCATTCCTGCATGGGCGCATTCAAGGCATTCGGTGACGAAGTACGTGGCGGCCAGTATCCTCAGGAAAAGCATGGATGGGGAATGGATCAGAGAGAGCTGGACAAATTCCTTAATGAAATGGAAAAACAGTAATTTCCAAAAAACATCCCGCACCGGTAAAGTGCGGGATGTTTTCGCCCTGTCTTTCAGTATTCCTGCTTATTTTTTCAGCATTTTCAGGAATAGCTCCTGTATATTGTTGATATGAAGCTTCTTGTAAATATTGTCCATATGTTTTTTCACTGTTGTATAGCTGATACACAGATGGATTCCGATATTCTGCGGAGTGACCCCATCCAGTAAAAGCGAAGTAATCTCCCGCTCCCGGGGTGTCAGCGGCTCATCTTCATGAAGATGTCCGATCTCCTCTCCCGGCGGGTCTGCATACAGGCATTGAAGCTGATTGTCCAGATGCGGACGTATGACAGCCATTGTCTCTATCTCTTCCGGCGAATACGGTATGACACTGGTACGGTCCAGGGAAATCAGGCATTTCAGGGAATGTGCATCACTTCTGAGTCCAAGTCCGAAACTGTACTTGATGTTCAAAGCTCTGACATATTCCGAATAAAAGCGGCTGGATCCATAAGAAGCCTCATTAAATATGCAACGCTCTACAGGCGGATAATTCCGGGAAAACCATGCCGCAGCGCTGGGTGTAGAATACCTTCTGTCATCAACCTTGGAGTAAAAATCATGATACTCCATGGCTTCCTTCTTTTTCACACCGATCAGGCGTTCCTTCTGTACATTCCCATTTCCATCCAGAAAATATAATCGTCCCTGATCAAAGGGAATTAACTCTCCGATCGAATCCATAATCTGATTTCCCAGATCCTCCGGAGTTCTCTTACTGCCACACTGCAGGAGAAATTTATCAATACTCTCCCATTTCACAGCCATGATGTCACCTTCTTTAGATTCTCATCTGCCAGTTCCTGCATAAAGCCCTGAACCCTCAATATGTTCTTCATCACAGAGTGCTGCGATATAACTATTATAATATCATATTCCAGAACAAAGACCTCACTACGGATTACAAATCTTACAGGGCTCATACCCGGCATTGACCGCTTCTTCCCGGCTTCCAAAGCTCACCTTATTTTTCTCAGACATACGCCCCACACTGGTGCAATCCGGCCTGTGAAATTTATGCGTATTTGAGTTGCCAATATAGGCTGCTGTATTAGTCTGCGCTTCCTGCTGTGTCTGTGTCGCCTGTGTGACTGCAGGGGAGCCCTGCGCAGAAGTCTGATTCCCGGAATTCTGCGTGTTGGAGCCCTGATTTTCAGATTCCTGATTACCACTCCCGGTAAAAGCAGGTCCGGAACTGTCTCCCGTGGCATAATCAATCGTAATACCCGGCTGCACGTTATAGCAGTAAACGCAGAACAGAACGCCTGCCCCCTTGTCCTCTACGGATTCTCCTTCCATCAGGACACCGGATGCAAGTGCGTTGTTTCCTTCAAAAACCGGGGTGACACGGTACAGTACATGGTTTCCGGTCTCCTTGATGTAGTCAGCCGTCATGTTCTCAAACGGCTCCATCCCATCCACATTCAGATACCGTGTTCCAGTGATCAGATTTTTCTCATTGGCATTCTCACCGGTCAGCTGATAGCCGATCAGATGACAACGGTTATACAGGTAATTTCCCTCTATGCCATTATACTTGACAGTATGCCATCCTGTGGGTTTGACTTCACCAATGTCTCCGCGGGGTTCCGTGGGCATAAGGTCCTGCCCGATACTGGCCGAAGCAGCAGTACACCGTCCGAGTGCGTCCAGATCCCCATAATGTTCGTAGGAAGCTGTTGTCAGGTCTGCGTCCAAGAAATACGGAACATTATTGTTGACAGCAACATACGGATTTCCTGCATAAGCAGGGATATCTGAGAGATTGAAGGAAGCCGTTTCTGATTGTGTTGCTGCAGGCGCCGGTGTATCTGTCGGAGCCGTAGCCGGTGTGGTTATATCTGTAGATGCTTCTGTAGTTTCTTCTGAAGAAGCATCATTGGACACAGAAGAAGCATTTGTGTATCCGGCAGAACTGTCACTTGACGTCGATGAAGCCGAATCTGCCGCATCTGCCAGACTTTCTTCAGAATCTGACACTGTATAGACCTGCGCCGTATGTACGCCCGCATGCGCGTAGGAAGAGGTCTCACCGGATGCACCAGATCCAATCATGACACCAGCAATAAACAGCACAATGATACCAATTACGCCTCGAACAGATTTCTTTTTCTCACCTTCCCATATCCTGATAAATGGCGGGAACGGGAGCATAATCATGGTAATGATAAGAAATATAATTCCGGAAGCAATACCACTGAACGTTTTAAAAGAAAACATCATAAGACAGCAGGACAGATTAAACAATACCAGAATCCAATGTAATATCTTTTTTGTTTTGCTCATGATCTCCCCCATATCTCCATCGTAATCCTGTCATGTGAATATCCACGAAAATCCTCCGTGGATTGCAGTACCAGACCGCATTCCTCCGGTTTCACATCGAGAAACACATTCGCCGGATACCGCCTGTTCCAGAGGATTCTGACCATCCCGTCAATTTTCCCCTTATATGGCAGCAGCGGGTCTCCTTCCACAAAGCAGTAATCCCCGGCTTTTGCCTCTTTCAGAGGATATGGACATATCCTGGCAGTGCCCGGAAGCGGTGAAAACTGACCGGCAGTGTATTCCGTCATCCACAGAGTGTGTCCCTGTGTCAATTCTTCTATTCTTTTCCGGACGACACGGTCCATTGCCTGTCTCCTGTGGTTAAACAGAACTCCGCCATTATCGTCTACAGTCACAATTACCCACAAACCTGTACCACTTTCTATAATCATTCTCTAACGTCATTAATATCACAGGAAAAGACCTGTGCCAGACTGGTTGATCGTTACAATATATAGTACCTGCGCACATGCCGTATTCATTTATACAAAAAGAAAAAAATTGATCAGCATGACGATGGCAAAAATAATCGGAAAACGGATCAGCCAGAACAATGCCACCTTCTTCCCGGAAATCGGCACATTGCCCACAGCCTTTCCTGTCTGTCCGTTCATGGAAAACAGATAATCCTTATCCCTGTACCTTGTGTAAAGCAGATAGACAGGCATCAGCACATAGTGTGATTGCAGTCCGCTGTTCCCGCCTCTTACATGGCTGCCGGCGCTGACAGTCAGACTGCTGTAGCCCTGTACTGTGCTCCGGAGCATATTCTCCGTGGTCTTTTCCGCCCGTTTCAGCGCACGGGTACTGCAGAACGAAGCGTCCTCATCGTACCGCTCGGCAAAAAATCCCGGCATGTAGGCCATCTTGAAGGGTACAAGATCCTGGTAGTGAAAAGGCTCAATGCTGTCCACAGCCGCATCAGGCATCTTGGAGGAAGCATCCACCGGAAGCTTGTCAATCTGAAGATCTCCGGCCCGGTCGATCGCAAACACATCATGCTTTGTGTAAATATACCGATCGTCAGACCAGGTACTGGTCCTCTCTCCTGTGCCGTGCAGTTCTCCCTCCATGGTCATATCATAGAGCCAGAACGGCGTATAGATTCCCTTGATCTTCTGAATATGCGCATCCGTGAAAAAATTTCCCGGTGTAAAGGGCCGGCCCTTCAGATACTGCATATAGAGGCCCTTGATCTGATCTCTGTCGATCCGGAATGGAATCACGGCATCCGGGTGGAACTGTGTGTCCAGATTTTCCTCCAGAATGACCGGATTTCCGCAGAACGCACAGGACGTTGCCACAGTTGTCTTATCCGTGATAATTTCTGCTCCGCAGACGGAGCATTTGTAAATCCGGAGGTCCTCAGGCTTTACACCTGTGTCATCCGTTGCCTGCCTCTCCCCCGCTTCTTCTGCACTGGCACCCTTCTCATAGGATTTCTCCCGGATGCTCTGATCTGCCTCCTCTTCCTTTTGTTCAAAGACAGACGGATCAAACGAAGACCCGCAATACGGGCATTTCAGCTTCTGGCTGGCCGGGTCCCAGTTCAGCTCTCCACCGCAGTTGAGGCATTTATATGTCTGATTTGCCATAAAACTTCCCCTTTCTTCTGTTTAGAAATGACCGCCTCCGCCACTATGTCCGCCACTGCTGTGTCCGCCACCCGAGGAATGGGATGACTCATTCTCTTTGGGCTTTTCTACCCTCGTCA
>JAJGAH010000209.1 GCA_020844525.1 Eubacterium sp. | reverse complement strand
ACCCGGGACCGTCATCAGTCAGGAGGAGCTTGACGAGACAAAGAACAATTATCTGATGTGTATCGTGTGCACCTCCGACCGCTATGGCATGTCTATTGCCGATATTTCCACAGGACAATGCCTTGTTTCCGAAACGGATACCGAGCAGAAGCTTCAGGATGAAATTCAGAAATTCATGCCCTCAGAAATCATCTGCAATCAGAGTCTGCTGATGTCCGGGCTGGACATCGACGATCTGCGCACACGGCTCCGGATTTCCATATCCGCACTGGACGACTATTATTTTGATGACGCATCCTGTGAAAAAATACTGAAAAAACATTTCCATGTCTCGAATCTGAAAGGACTCGGTCTGGAGGACTTCGGCTGCGGAAGCATTGCTGCAGGTGCATTATTCCAGTACCTTTATGAAACCCAGAAAAACAACATGGAGCAGATGACCTCCATCACACCCTATTTTTCTGACCGTTTCATGCTCCTGGACAGTTCCACGCGCCGGAATCTGGAGCTGGTGGAAACGCTGCGGGAGAAACAGAAGAAGGGTTCACTTCTCGGCGTGCTGGACCGCACCCGGACTGCCATGGGTGCCCGCATGCTGCGGAATATCATAGAACAGCCGCTGATCAGCAAGGATGAAATTGAAAAGAGACTGACAGCCGTGGAAGAGCTGACCGGCATGCCGATGATCCGTGATGAGATCCGGGAATATCTGCAGCCTGTCTACGATCTGGAGCGCCTGGCAAGCCGGATTACCTATCAGTCTGCAAATCCGAGGGACCTGATCGCCTTCAAGACCTCGCTCCATATGCTGCCGTTTATCCGTCAGCTTCTGACAGGATTTCAGGGTGAGCTGTTGACCGGCATACAGAAGGAGCTGGATCCTCTGGAGGACCTGTATCAGGCTGTTGATGCCGCAATTATTGATGATCCCCCGATGACCATGAAGGACGGAGGCATCATCAGGGACGGATACAATGCGCAGGTGGACCAGTACCGGTCTGCCAAAAAGGACGGACAGAAGTGGCTCTCGGACCTGGAAGCGCAGGAAAGAGAACGAACCGGAATCAAGACCCTGCGCGTGAAATACAGCAGGGTATTCGGCTACTGCATAGAGGTGACAAATTCCTTCAAGGACAAAGTACCCGCTGATTACCAGAGAAAGCAGACCCTGACCGGGTCCGAGCGGTATACCACCGATCATCTGAAGCAGATCGAAGAGCAGATTGTCGGGGCGGAGGACAGACTCGGGTCTCTGGAATATGAGCTCTTTGCAGATGTCCGTGATAAAATCGGGAAAAACGTTGCGCGCGTGCAGCGTACTGCGCATGCACTTGCCTGCCTGGACGTATTGTGCTCTTTCTCTTATGTCGCGGAACGAAGTCGTTACGTCAGACCCAGACTGAATAAAAGCGGGAAGATTGATATCAAAGAGGGGCGACATCCGGTTGTGGAAAAAATGATTCCGGACAACCTCTTTATTTCCAATGATACCTATCTGGACCAGCAGGAGCACAGGGTGGCCATCATTACCGGACCGAATATGGCGGGAAAATCCACCTATATGCGGCAGACCGCCCTGATCGTTCTGATGGCACAGATCGGTTCCTTTGTACCTGCTGCCTCTGCCAATATCGGTATCGTAGACCGGATTTTTACCCGTGTCGGCGCCTCAGATGACCTGGCAAGCGGGCAGTCCACGTTTATGGTAGAGATGAGCGAGGTTGCCAATATTCTCAGAAACGCGACCTCCAACAGCCTGCTGATTCTGGACGAGATCGGAAGAGGCACCAGTACCTTCGACGGACTCTCACTGGCGTGGGCGATCACTGAGTTCGTGGCAGATCCGAAAAAGATCGGAGCAAAGACCCTTTTTGCCACACACTTCCATGAGCTGACGGAGCTGGAAGGTAAAATCGCGGGTGTCAACAACTACTGCGTTGCCGTCAAGGAGAAGGGAGACGGCATTGTCTTCCTTCGGAAAATCGTCCGGGGCGGTGCCGACAAGAGCTATGGCATCCAGGTTGCCCGTCTCGCCGGCGTTCCAGAGGCGGTGCTGAGCCGTGCGAAGGAGATTCTGGAACAGCTCTCCGATGCCGATATTACCGCTGCCATCAAGAGTCTTACCGGACCGCGCACAAAGAAGACGAAGACGCGTCACTATGATACGGTAGACATGCAGCAGATGTCCCTGTTCGACACCACAGACAATGACAAGATCATCAATGAGATCAAAGAGATCGATATTTCTTCCATGACACCGCTTGAGGCGCTCAATATGCTGAACCATCTGCAGAGCGAAGTGAAAAATCGCTGGTAATGCGTCAAAGGAGGACAGATACAGGAAATGAGAAGTATCGAGTTACTGGACAAGACAACCATTGATAAAATCGCTGCGGGAGAGGTGGTAGAGCGTCCTGCATCCGTGATCAAGGAACTGACAGAAAATGCAATCGATGCTGAGGCAACTGCCATCACCATCGAGATCCGGGACGGCGGTACCACCTTCATGCGCATCACGGATAACGGTGCAGGGATTCCTTCTGATCAGGTGCGCAAAGCCTTCCTGCGTCATGCCACCAGCAAAATACGGAAGGCGGAGGATCTGACACAGATTTCCTCTCTTGGCTTCCGTGGCGAGGCACTTTCAAGCATTGCCGCAGTCGCACAGGTAGAGTGCATTACAAAGACCCCGGAGGACCTGACTGGTATCCGTTATTCTATTGAGGGCGGTATCGAAAAAGAATACGAGGAAATCGGGGCTCCGCAGGGCACCACCTTTATCGTCCGGAATCTCTTTTTTAATACGCCGGCGCGCGCGAAGTTTCTGAAGTCCCCGGTTACGGAGGGCAACCATGTCAGCAGCTTTGTGGAGGAGCTGGCTCTTTCCCATCCGGAGATATCCTTCAAATTCATTCAGAACGGGCAGAACAGGCTCTATACAAGCGGGAACGGAAATCTGCGTGAAATTGTATACCAGATCTTCGGAAGAGATCTGACACGCGCTCTGATCCCGATCCATGCGCAGACCGGACTTATGGAGGTCAGCGGATTTATCGGAAATCCGAACATTGCCCGGGGAAACCGCAACTTTGAATACTATTTTGTTAATGGAAGATATGTGAGAAGCCAGCTGCTGTCAAAGGCCATTGAGGACGCCTATCACGGTTTTCTCATGCAGCACAAATATCCCTTTACGCTGTTATACCTGAATATTGATGGAACAAAGGTGGATGTAAACGTCCATCCCCAGAAGATGGAGGTCCGTTTTTCTTCTCAGGAGGACCTGTATCATCAGCTCTGCCTGTCGATACAGAATACCCTGATGAACCGTGAGCGGATCCCGGAGGTCCCCATCGGAAGGGAAAAACAGAAAGATCCCGACCGCGCAGGACACCTTCCTGTTCTGAATGTCAATGCGCCGGAGCCCTTTGAGAGGGCAAGAAGGCAGCAGGAATCACAGTCCGGCAGGCAGGCTGTTCCCAGCGCAGCACCAATGAGCCCCGGCCGTTCAGTGCCACTCGCACGGGAGTCGGGCACCTACCGGGATTCACGTGAAGCGAATGCCCGGAATGTAATACCCGCTGACAGACAGTCTGAACAGTATGCTGATCAGCATGGCGGTGAAGCTATGCAGAAATATCATACAGAGATGCAGCTGCAACAGGATGCTGCAGCAGGACTTCAGCAGAAGGAGCCTGTATCGCGGCCGGAGCAGCTTAGTCTGTTTCAGGATGAGCGGGTACTTTCCGCAAATTCCAGAAAGATGTTCCGCATCATCGGTCAGGTGTTTGACACCTACTGGATTATGGAATATCAGGATTCCATGTATATCATTGATCAGCATGCCGCTCATGAAAAGGTCAATTATGAGCGTATGATGAAAAACTACCGTGAAAAGAAAATCAACGCGCAGATGCTGTACCCGGCAATCGTGGTGAACCTCAGTGCAAAGGAGGCACAGCTGCTGGAGCGAAATCTGGATGCCTTTGAAAAGCTGGGATTTGAAATCGAAGCCTTTGGGGGTAATTCCTTCAAGATCAATGCCGTTCCGGACAACCTGTATTCCATAGCCTCAGACAGGCTCTTTACAGAAATCCTTGACCAGCTTTCCGAAATTGGTGAGGTATCCCCAGACAGTATTCCGGAGAGAATTGCCTCTATGTCCTGCAAGGCTGCCGTCAAGGGCAATCATCTGATGTCCCTCAAAGAGGCGGAGGCATTGATCGATGAGCTTCTGACACTCGAAAATCCTTATAATTGTCCACACGGAAGACCTACCATCATCCGTATGACGCGTTATGAGCTGGACAAAAAATTCAAGAGAATTGTGTGATAAAGAAGAGGTGCGACATTGTCATTAAATAGTGCAGATGAAATTCCCACTGCAGAGGCAGAAGAGCCAGGCTTTGATTATCAACGGCTTAAGAAAAAACCGGTGCTTGTTCTGACCGGTCCGACGGCGGTTGGAAAGACATCCCTATCTCTGAAACTTGCCAGAGCAGTTAACGGAGCGATTGTATCTGCGGATTCCATGCAGGTCTATAAGGGTATGGACATCGGGTCTGCCAAGATCCCTCCCGATGAACGGCAGGGGATTTCCCACTATCTGATTGATGTGCTGGAGCCTGAAGAGGATTTTAATGTAGCACTGTTTCAGAAGCTTTCCCTTGAAGCGATGCATGAAATTTGGGCAAAGGGACAGGTGCCGATTCTGACAGGTGGAACCGGATTCTACATCCAGGCTGTTCTGCGTGATATCGATTTTACCGAAAGTGAGGGAAAATCCGAAATTCGCTCTGCCTATGAAAAAATCGCAAGGGAACAGGGCCCCGCATACCTGCATGCCCTTCTTGCCCAAAAGGATCCTGAAGCAGCCGCAGCGATCCACCCGAATAATGTGAAAAGAGTGGTCCGCGCGCTGGAGTTTTTTGACGAGAGCGGTACTCCAATATCCAGACATAATGAGGAACAAAGGGAAAAGCCTTCACCCTATTGTTATCTGTACTTCGTTCTGAATGAGGACCGGCGCATTCTGTATGAGCGGATTGATCAGAGAGTAGATCAGATGATTGCGGATGGACTGGTCGATGAGGTGAAAAGGCTGAAGAACAGGGGACTCACGGAGAATCACGTGTCCATGAAGGGCCTGGGATATAAAGAACTCTTTCCCTATCTGGA
>JAJGAH010000208.1 GCA_020844525.1 Eubacterium sp. | reverse complement strand
CCGGGTCCGATTCCAACCTTTACGCAGTCAGCTCCTGCCTCAATCAGGTCGTGTGTTGCTTCTGCCGTCGCAACATTACCTGCGATAACCTGCAGATCCGGGAACTCACTCTTCACCATACGCAGGCATTTGAAAATATTGGCGGAATGGCCGTGTGCAGAATCAATGACAACACAGTCCACATGTGCTTTGACAAGTGCGTCTACGCGGTCCAGAACATCGTCTGTAATACCTATCGCAGCGCCGCACAGAAGCCGCCCATAATCATCCTTTGCAGCATTGGGATACTTGATCTGCTTTTCAATATCCTTGATCGTAATCAGGCCCTTGAGATTTCCCTCATCATCTACGATCGGCAGTTTTTCCTTTCTGGCCTTGGCCAGGAGACTCTTTGCCTCTTCCAGCGTAACGCCTTCCTTCGCGGTAATCAGATTTTCCGATGTCATGGATTCCTTGATCTTCTTGCTGAAATCGGTCTCAAAGAGAAGGTCACGATTGGTGATGATACCAACCAGCTTCTTGCCTACAGTAATCGGCACACCGGAAATGCGGTACTTGGCCATCAGTGCATTGGCATCTGCCAGTGTATCCTCCGGGGACAGATAAAACGGGTCTGTAATGACACCATTTTCTGAACGTTTCACTTTATCGACTTCATCGGCCTGCTGCTCAATTGTCATATTCTTGTGGATAATTCCGATTCCGCCCTGTCTGGCCATGGATATCGCCATGCGATGCTCGGTCACTGTATCCATTCCTGCACTCATAAGGGGAATATTCAATTTGATTTTCTTCGTGAGCTGCGTTCCAAGATCCACCAGATTCGGAGTTACTGTTGAATACTGCGGTACTAAAAGTACATCATCAAAAGTAATACCCTCGCCGATAATCTGTCCCATATACGTTCTTCCTTTCTTTTATCTGGTACCTGTTTTGAATAAGTTACGATTCAATAGAGCAGAGCCCTGAATCAAAAGAGATCTGTTGCGTAAAGAGGTGTAAAGCAGAACCCCGGAGAAAAGCTCTCCACTATCTGAATTTATGATTGAAAAGAGTTTAGCAAACCGTTTTGAGAAAGTCAATCCTAAAAGCCCGCCCTGTCTCTGACGCGCGCTTCGCGTGCGTCTCGCCAGGCCGTGTTTCCGAAGAGCTTATACAGTGTAGAATCTGCTGGGTGCGCGCATCCGCATATCCTGCAGCATATCCTCTGTCGGCGAAAACAGCACCTTCCGCCGCTCCTGATTTTCCGTAATCACAAAAGCCCAGGCATTGCGCTCATCCTCCGGTGCCCCTGACGTGTAATCAACGACCTTTACATTCCGGAAATCCGAGAGATGGTCCGACTGCACCGGAGCAATCACCTCCGCCTTGCTGAGTTCATAAGAAGCGCCTTTTTTTCTGGTCTGCTTGGAATAAATCTTATCAATGTCAAGAACACCATTTACATAAGAATATTCATACTCAACGCTCTGCCTCGGAATCAGCCAGATGTCCAGCAGAATCATCGCAAATCCGGCAAGCAGAAATGCAGGATGCACCATGACGCCAAAAAAGAACAGCAGAATGGTCAGCATCACGAAAAAAACCTTTATAAACCGATTTTTCATTGTAGGCTGAACAGATATCAGCTTCTCCTTAAACAAATCACCCATTTGGTTCCTCCTTGAAAATATAAAAAATATTGATATTCATGTTTTTCCTGAAGATACTCTTTTAGCTGGCAGATGTGCTGCTGACCGTTCCCAGGGAAGAAGACGTAGTCAGCACCTCATTGGAAGAGGTGGAAACAGACGTCGATGCTGAGGCAGATGCTGCAGATGAAGATGAGGAAGTCACACTTTCCGTCCCGGCATCACTATCCTGTGAGGCACTGCTGCCCGTCTCCCCGGATTCCACATTCAGAGTATCTGCGAGATTCGTGTCTGCAAACAGGGTGTCCGCACTGTATAAAAATAATACATCGGTAATCCCGTAAGATGTTATTGCCGTCTCTACATCGTCATAGTAATATCTCGGATCTATCATAATGATATTCTGAAAATACGGGTACAGAAACTGCATAAAGCTGTTTGCATAGGAATCCTTGAAAACCAGAAGATTCCGTCCGTTGTCTGCCGTGGTGTGAATCTCCACCAGTGGATGGTTTCCCCCGAAAAATACCTGATACTGGTCTTTTTCCTTCAGCTTGTCGCTTTCAAACATGGAAGCGGATTTGCTTCCTGTATCCGGGTAATTCACATAATAAGCAACGTCCGTACCCTGAGGCTGGTAAACCTCAATCGAATCATGTGCGATGTGCCGGCCGCTTCGTGACGCAAGTGTTCCCTGAAAAGAATCTGTCACCGTATACACCTTGTTGTCCGTAATTGGCGCATCAATTCCAAGCTGACCAGCCCCGCCCAGAAACACCTCATAGGCGCCAAGACTCGTCCAGTGATGATCCGTTTTGTAAAAAATCTTCTGTTCCCTGTTTTTCTGCAAGGCAGAAACAGCATCGACAGTACCCACCTGACTGTCCAGACGATTTTCAAAGCTCCTGATATCTCCAATCTGATCCTCAACGGGAGCATTCGCGGGAAGTTTGTCCGTCAGAATGCTCGCCGCATCCGGCACCAGAAGCATATTGATCTGAAGGTCCCTGTGTCGGTTTGAAAAGTCATTGACAGCCTCTATTGTGCCATCTGCTGCCTTCTTGTCCGGAACAACAGGCTTCGCCATCAGATACCCCTTCTTCCCAAAAAACACATTACCGGATTCCTGATTGCCCAAAAGTGCCACACCAAGAGACCGGATATTCATCCACACGTCTCTGCCCACAAACTGGTCCGACAGATAGCTGTTGAAATCCCGGAAGAAATCCCCCCGCACGAGACCTGACGCAGTCAGCTTCGGCCGCTGGGCAAGATTTCTGTTCTCATCTGCAGAAAAGGTTCTTGAGGGCACCAGAATATTCAGAATCAGAATAACGCCTGCCGCCCCAAGAAACATCCTGGTCATAATTCTATAGAACCAGGATTTTATTTTTTTACTGCGGCCGTTCCTGTGGGCAGAGCCATTTTTTCTTCTGTTACCGGTTCTGCCGCCGGATTTCCTAGTGATCTCTTTCTGGTTTCTTTCTGCATCAGTCCCGGAATATTCCCTCCGGTTCTCAGTCCGACGGGAGATATTCTGCTCTTCCGGATGATTATTCTTGAATTCTGTCATACTTCCTCACCTTTTTAGAATCTGAAGTACAGGAATGTAGAATAGGTGGATCCTACCATGTTGGCTACGCAGAAAATCAGAAGCACCGCATGTACAGCCGCAGATACATACACCATCTTCTTCCCGCCCCGATATACAAGCGATGCATGGACTTGTTTCAGAACCGGTCCACAGCACAGCACCGCTGCAATCAGAAGAACCAGATTCCCTGTCAGATAATATATACTCGCGCTGTCTGCAAAACCAAGACCGTCTGCGCCAAACATCTGACCGATATAGTGTACTGTTCCTCCAAGTGATGGCGTAAAGAAAAAGATCCATCCGAAGAACGCAATCAGATCTGTCAGAAAAATCCGGACCGGCTTTGGGATGGACATTCGTGCTTTTCCGATTACAAACTTCTCCAGAATCACAAAAAATCCATGGTAAATTCCCCAGAACAGAAAGTTCAGCGTATTTCCATGCCAGAGCCCGGTAAGAATCCAGACGAAGGAAAGGTTTCGTAACTGCATCTCCTTTGAACAGCGGTTTCCTCCCATTGGAATATATACATAATCCCTGAACCAGGCGCCCAGTGAAATATGCCAGCGTCTCCAGAAATCAGTCACGCCATCTGACAGATACGGATCATCAAAGTTCTTCTCAATATGGAATCCGAACATTCTGGCCAGACCGATTGCCATATCAGAATAACCGCTGAAATCGAAATACAATTCCAGAGAATAATAAATCATGCCCAGCCATGCTGTAAGCCCCGCCATATGCTGCAGAGAACTGATCTGTCCAAACGCGGTGCCCAGGTTATCCGCAATCAGAACCTTCTTGAACAGTCCAATGATGAACAAGTACATGCCTGAGTTAAAATCGCTTCTCCTGACCCCGCTGTCCGGGATTTCGGAAAGCTGTCTCCTGAAATCTTTGTACTGCATGATCGGTCCGGACAGCACCTTTGGAAAAAACAGAATATACAGCATTTCATCAAGCAGGCTTCCACTATCCTCTGCTCTTCCATAGTATATATCAAATACGTAGGACAGCGCGGAAAAAGTATAGAATGATATGCCGATGGGAAGTGACAGACGGCTGTACTTGAAAATACCCAGCACCAGAACATTGACTGCCACTGTGCTGATCAGTGTGATTTTTTTACGCCGCGCCTGATTTTCCTCCTGTGCCAGAATTCGGATCTGCTGTCCCGACACATAATTGAAAAAAACAGAAACAGCCAGCACAATGCTGTTTGCAGCGTCACCCCAGATATAAAACAGGATACTGAAAACCAGGAGGACAATCTTTCTGGCCAGCGTCTTCTTTCCGGGAATCAGCCTGTAGATCAAAACGGAAACCGGAAGAAATAAAAAAATAAATTCAAGTGAACCAAAGCTCATGATACGGTCTCCCCCTTACAGAGCGCTTTCAAATGTCTGCACAATTTCCGCTGTATTTTCGGCGGAAACGAATAAAGCATAATTGCCCCGGATGACAATCTGACTTTTTTCGAGCATAGCATATTGATACGTTCCATAACCGTTAAAATTATTCATCTGCGTCTTTTTTCTGGATTCCATCGCTGTTCTGACCATTTCCTGATCATCAGTCTTTTTTAATCTGACCAGAAGAATTTCCTCCGCTCCCATATTGGTCTTGGGATAATCCAGCCTGATCTCATCAAACTGCGCCGGATCGAGTCCATACAGGCGCCGGATCATCTGATTGGACCCCTCCTGCATCTTCGAGGAATCTGCCTTCGCCGTAACCGCATTCCAAACAGTACTGAAATCTGCCTTGCTGACCCTGTTGCCCATGAGAGAATGTATAATAAACGCCATGATCAGTGCCACAAGTATCCATTTGACAATCTCCAGAATTGTCATGCCGGCCTTTTTATTCTTCATTATACTGATACCGGATATCCCCTTCATTCTAAATAATCCCCATTCCCCTATATAATCCCCGTTCCCCTGTCATTCTGATATGCTGCCT
>JAJGAH010000207.1 GCA_020844525.1 Eubacterium sp. | reverse complement strand
ATCATCCTTTCCCAGATGCGGGAGCAGGCAGTTATCGCCATGGATACCGCGGACGTCATCATCTTTATGACAGATGTCCGTCAGGGACTGGTTGATGCGGACTTTCAGGTTGCCAGCATGCTGCGGAAGAGCGGAAAGCCGGTCGTGCTGGCGGTCAACAAGGTGGATCACTACAAATCCCAGCAGATGGATGTCTATGAATTTTACAATCTGGGTATTGGGGATCCCTATCCGATTTCTGCAGAGGGGAAACAGGGTCTTGGCGATCTTCTGGATGCCGTCATTGCAAAATTCCCGGAGGATGCAGCGAATGAGGAGGATGATACGAATCCAAGGATTGCGATTGTGGGCAAACCGAATGTCGGGAAGTCATCCATCATCAACAAACTGCTGGGCGGCAATCGTGTTATTGTCTCAGATATAGCGGGTACCACAAGAGATGCGGTGGACACTGTGATATCCAGAAACGGCAGAAATTATACCTTTATAGATACGGCGGGCCTTCGCAGAAAGAGCAAAATCAAAGAGGACCTGGAGCGGTACAGCATCATCCGCACGGTTTCTGCCGTCGAACGATGCGATATTGCGGTGATCGTGATTGATGCGAAAGAGGGTATTACGGAACAGGATGCCAAGATCGCGGGCATTGCCCACGAGAGAGGCAAGGGGCTGATCGTTGCAGTCAATAAATGGGACGCAGTCGAAAAGGATGACAAATCCATGAAGGAATTCACCACCAAGGTGAGAAATACCCTTTCCTTTGCCTACTATGCTGAGATCATCTTTATTTCTGCAAAGACCGGACAGAGACTGCCCAAGCTGTTTGATACCATCGATGAAATTCTGGAATCCCAGACACTGCGTGTCCAGACCGGTGTCCTGAATGATATTCTTACTGAAGCGCTCGCAATGCAGCAGCCGCCCTCAGACAAGGGCAGGAGGCTGAAGGTCTTCTACATGACGCAGGTTGCAGTCAAACCGCCGACCTTTGTAATCTTCGTGAATGAAAAGAAACTGATGCATTTTTCTTATCAGAGATATCTGGAGAACAGAGTACGGGATGCTTTTGGCTTCAGGGGGACTGCGATTCACTTTATTATAAGAGAGCGGCAGGAGAAGGAGGAATCTTGAACGATGTTTGCACGGGCATGCTGTCTGTTAATCGGTTATGGATTCGGTCTGTTTCAGACATCTTATTTTATTGGGAAGGCGAAGGGTGTTGACATCCGCACAATGGGAAGCGGAAATGCAGGTACGACGAATGCGCTGCGCACGCTTGGTACGAAAGCCGGACTTCTGACGATGGTCGGTGATGTTTCCAAATGTATTCTGGCGGTGATTCTAACCTGGCTGCTGTTCCGGGGATCCTCTCCTGAACTTTTCCCGTTGTTGAAAATCTGGACTGCTGCGGGTGTCATTCTTGGACATGACTACCCGTTCTATATGAAGTTCAGGGGCGGGAAGGGCATTGCCGCAACTGCGGGCATGGTGATTGCCTTCGGGGACTGGCCGATGATCGTTGTGGGCATCATACTGTTTTTCGGCATCTTCTTCGCAACCCACTATGTCTCGCTGAGTTCACTGTCACTGTCAACCGAGTTTCTTGTATTTCTGTGCGTATTCAGCGCAGCGGGGCGTTATCCGCTGACCAGCGCAAGATCGGTGGAAATGTGTGTGATTGTGGCGGTGCTTACCGGACTTGCTTATTTTCAGCACCGGGGCAATATCAGGCGTCTGGCTTCCGGATGTGAGCGGAAGACCTATCTGAGCTCCAGACATCCTTCGGATCAGTGAAGAAAGAGCAAAGCCTGACCAATCTTTAAGAGCGGGGCCGGATATTTACACGCAGTAATTATTGTGATACAGAGAGATTTCATAATGTATGCAGGAGGGTTAAGGTAATGGCAAACATCAGTGTAATCGGTTCCGGAAGCTGGGGAACAGCGCTGACCTGGCTGCTCTGTAACAATGGACATGCATTGACATTATGGTCCTACAGACCGGAAGAAAGGGAGATGTATGTAAAAAAACATCAGAATACGGACAAGCTTCCAGGGGTGATTCTTCCGGACTCTGTCATCTACACAACCGATCTTGGGGAAGCATGCAAGGGAAAGGATTTACTCGTGCTTGCAGTTCCCTCGCCGGTTGTAAGAAGCACTGCGCGGAAAATGAAGGACCTCGTGCCTGCCGGACAGCTGATCGTCAGCGTGGCAAAGGGAATCGAAGAGAACACACTGATGACGATGAGCGAGATTATCGAACAGGAGATCCCGCAGGCAGACGTAGCCGTGCTCTCCGGACCCAGCCATGCTGAGGAGGTCGGAAAGGGGCTGCCCACAGCCATCGTTACGGGTGCGCACAGCAGAGAAACCGCAGAGCGGGTACAGGCAATTTTTATGTCCCCCGTTTTCCGGGTGTATACAAGCTCGGACATGAAGGGCATTCAGCTGGGCGCTGCGCTGAAGAATGTGATGGCACTTGCCGCAGGTATTGCGGATGGTCTCGGGTACGGCGACAATACAAAAGCGGCATTGATTACAAGGGGCAGCGCGGAACTGGCCAGACTTGGCAGCGCGATGGGTATTCATATCCGTACGCTGTATGGCCTGTCCGGTATCGGTGATCTGATTGTTACCTGTGCCAGCCGGCACAGCCGGAACCGAAAGGCGGGTTATCTGATGGGAAAAGGATACTCGATGGAGGATGCGATGCGGGAGGTACACCAGGTGGTCGAGGGCGTTTATTCAGCAAAGGCAGGAAAAATGCTGGCTGAGAAATATCATGTGGATATGCCGATCGTCAATGAGGTAAATGCTGTGCTCTTCGATGGAAAGCCTGCCCGCGATGGTGTCAATGAACTGATGCAGCGGGACGGCAAGGATGAGATTGAGGAGTGGAGATAAACGCACAGGGGTATCGCAGCTCATTAAGAGATTGCGATAGAGAAAAATAGAGCGATAGAGAGAAATAAAGAGAGATAAAAAGAACGAGAGGGGACTGCCGTTTATGCGGCAGTCCCCTCTCGTTTTCCTGCGAACAAAAGTACATGATAATGAAATATGTATATGTATGAGATGTACTTTTTAACGACTTTTTTAACGGTTATGCGAGAACCGTGGCCCAGTCGGTATCGACGAGGTCCTGCGGTACATGTGCGGTGCGCAGCCCTTCATCCAGTGCATGGATGGCGGCCATCTCCGCGTCTGTGAGCGAAAAGTCAAAGATGTCTGCATTTTCATTAATGCGGGCCGGATGTACAGATTTCGGTATCGCTCCGATTTTTCGCTGCATCAGCCAGCGCAGACCGACCTGGGCAGCCGATTTCCCGTACTTATTGCCAATCTGAATCAGAATTTCCCGGTCAAGATAGGCACCTCTGGCCAGCGGCGCATATGCCTGTACCTGAATACCGTGTGACTGGCAGTAGGAAACAGTCTCCTCCTGGTTCCATAAGGGGTGACATTCAATCTGATTGACTGCCGGGATAACGCCGGTTTCGGATTCCAGCACTTCTATCTGGGCTGGAGAGAAGTTGCTCACACCGATGGAACGGGCTGCACCGGACTCCTTCAGACGGACGAGCTGCTTCCAGCTCTGCCGGAAGCAGCCGGGAACCGGCCAGTGAATCAGGTAGAGATCGACATAATCTGTGCGGAGCCGTTTTAGTGAGCGCTCGAAAGCACCTGTGACATCGTTCAGCCTCTGCGCATTGTTCCAGACCTTTGAGGTCAGAAAGATTTCATTACGGGGTATGCCAAGCTCTGCAACTGCATTTCCGAGAAGGTCTTCATTTCCATATACAGATGCTGTGTCAAAGAGACGGTAGCCGCATTGATACGCGGCATCCACCGCGGTGCGCATATCGTCCTGGTCAGTGGTCTTATATACGCCCAGTCCCAGCAGAGGCATGGAATTGCCGTCGTGCAGCTGGACCGAAGGGATATTCTGCTGCTTTTGTTCCTCGTTCAAGATCAATACCTCCATACAGACAGCGAACCCGGTACATGTATAGAAAAATTATAGTACAGGTAAGAATGCGGAAATGTATAGAAAACATTAACAATGCGGATATTTTTCTCATGATAATACATGCGTTTGGATTTTGCAAATCTGAGAGGACGATCTGCGGGGCGTCATACCTGAAAGGACGATCTGCGGGACGTCATATCTGAACGATGACCTGCTGGGCGGCAGAGGGTTTCTGCTATTGTACGATGAAAAATACAATTTTTCCTTCGACGGGATTGAGATTGTGCACTTTGCATTAAAATGCGAGCCAATGAATGTGCAACTTTTTTTTCGGGTATCAGACTGATGCCCGAAGTATCCAAAACAGACAAAACAGGCTTCTGGAAGCCAAACATTACTTGTGCATATGCGCACAAAAACATGGCAGAATTATTTGAATTGTTATCTTCCTCAAAAGGATTTTACGTACAATCTATACAAAAAACGCTTCTGGAGCGGGGATGCTTCTATTGATATTTTCCAGTGTCGCGTATATAATTATAGTGATTGTGAAAAGAATATCAGAATTGTGAATTCTGCATATTTTATTGTATAACCGGAGGTTTTTCATGCATATATTAAGAGATGAAAACGGAAACCTGATTCCACATGGCGGTCATGATCATCATGCTCATGAAGAAGCTGCCGCGTCCTGTGACAACGCATGTGCAAGCTGTGATCCTGAAGGCGGAAAGTGCAAGGACCAGACGTTTGCACTGCTCAGTTACATGGTTCAGCATAATGCACAGCATGCGGCAGAGGCGGACAAGATGGCAGACGGTCTGGAAAAACAGGGACTTACAGAGGCTGCGGAGCAGATCCGGAAGGGTGTTACCGAGTATCAGAAGGGCAATATGTATCTGAACGTTGCGCTTACGCTGTATAAGGAGCAGCTAAAGGAACGCGCTGCTGCGGCAGACACCAAAAAGGAGTGATTTGAATGTGTCTTGCAACGGTATACAAGGAAAGTGACAATACGGTGATCATGGAGAATACGGCCCGAATCGACGTGGACGGAGATTTTGTGATCGTAGAAGATATCGTCGGAGAGCAGACAAGAATCCAGGGTAAAATCAAATGGGTCGATCTTGCGGCAAGCAAGGTAATGCTGGTCTGTGACTGAAGACATCAGATAAAACAGGAGGTGTATGTACCATTGGCACATGTAATTGCTGTGGCAGGCAAAGGCGGCGTGGGAAAGACAACGCTGACAGCCCTTTTAATTCA
>JAJGAH010000206.1 GCA_020844525.1 Eubacterium sp. | reverse complement strand
GTATGAATATCTGATCAGGAGAGCAAAGGAACAGGTGCCTGTCGTACAGACCGGAATATTCGGAGCAGACATGAAGGTTTCTCTCGTAAATGATGGGCCGTTTACTATTATTCTGGAAAATCTGTAGGACTTGCCGCAGTGTGTCAGCCAGGCTTGTGCTGTAAATTTGTACAGGCAATTGTACAACCGGACTTATACAACCGGGGTCATACGGCAAAATTGTGTTGATTTTGCGTGTCCCCTGTGCTATTATCATGCTTGTGAGTTTTTTCGGTTCCCAGGAGGATATTATTTTGGTTATCTTACGTACAGTATTAACCGTTTTATTTGCAATAGATTCCGTTGCGCTGATCGTTGTAGTTCTTATGCAGCAGGGCAAGGACAGAGGACTTGGAGCAATTGCCGGTATGGCAACGACTTCAGATACATACTGGAGCAAGAACAAGGGCCGTTCCAAGGAGGGCAACTTGATCCGTCTGACACGGATTATGGCGGTGATCTTTGTCGGGCTTGCAGTTGTGCTGAACATGAACTTTTGATGAATATGACAAGGGTGAGGCTGTTGCAGATCAATGCAGCAGCCTTTTGCTGTATACGCGTTTTGCGCATGCCTGCGTGACACATGCAGAGAAGGACAGACACGACAAGTGAAAGACAAGCATGACATTTGAAGGGCAGGACCAGTACAAGGAATATCAAAACCTGCCAGGAACGAAACGGGGTCAATGAATCATGAAACAGAACAGAAGAGAGAACCGAAGGGCAGACCGGGACAAAGGTCCTGAAGCAGGATATCAGCGGACAGGATATCATAGAACCAGCCAGAAGCTGGCGAAGAGAAAGAAGGAGCAGAGGCTTCTTCTGGATCTGATCCGTTCCAAAAACTACAAACCGATGCGTGCGAAAGATATCGCGTTTCTGCTGGACGTACCAAAGGCAAAGATGAAGGATATGCTAGAGGTGCTGGATGCGCTTGTGGCAGAACACAAGATCCGGAAAGACGGGGAGGACCGTTTTGAGAAGGTTATGGCTGGCTCTGATTCGGAAACGGAAGGGCATTTTCAGCATCGTTCTGAAAACAGAGGCGGATTTTCTGATTCTGGAAGAACCCGGGAGAGAGCCGGGAGACATGCACAGCAGAACGAGGACAAAGCCATCCGTGCAGCGATACACAGGTTGGATCCGTCGGACCCGGCATCTGCGCTTACCGAGGTCGTTCTGGAATATGGTGTGCCGATGGAATTTCCCGCGAAGGTACTGGAGCAGGCTGACCGGTTTCCGGTTGAGCCGCAGTCCGGGGATTATACCGGCAGACTGGACCTCAGAAACAAAAGGATTATTACGATTGACGGGGACGATTCCAGAGATTTTGATGACGCAGTTTCCCTGGAGCGTGACGGGTCAGGCTATATT
Source organism: Eubacterium sp. (assembly GCA_020844525.1). Taxonomy (GTDB): domain Bacteria; phylum Bacillota; class Clostridia; order Lachnospirales; family Lachnospiraceae; genus Bilifractor. The sequence continues at coordinate 3,848 of JAJGAH010000206.1, read as the reverse complement.
CTCGGCGTACACATTGCGGATGTCACAAATTATGTGGCAGCTGGCAGCGCCCTGGACAAGGAGGCATTAAAGCGTGGCACCTCGGTGTATCTGGCAGACAGGGTTATCCCGATGCTGCCCGAGAAGCTGTCAAATGGTCTCTGTTCCCTGAATGAAGGGGAGGACAGGCTGACCCTGTCCTGTATTGTGAAGATGGACCGGGAGGGAAATATCAGGAAGAGCCGGATTGTGGAGTCGGTGATCTGCAGCTCCCACCGGATGACATATTCTGAGGTGGACCGCATTTTTGCCGGGTCTCAGGATACGAAAGATAATCATGCGGAAGAGCCTCAGGACCTGGCAGCACTTCGGGAAAAATACGCCGATGTGCTGCCGATGCTCTTCGATATGCGGGACCTCGCCGGAAAGCTTGAAAAGCAGCGCCATGACCGCGGCATGATAGATTTTGATTTTCCGGAGACGAAGATTTCGCTCGATGAGAAGGGAAATCCGGTGCGGGTTTTCCCGTCTTATCCGACCCCCGCGACGAAATTGATTGAGCAGTTTATGCTCACGGCAAACGAAGTGGTTGCCAAAACTTATTTTGACAAGCATGTTCCGTTTTTGTACAGGACACATGAGAGCCCTGACGATGAAAAAATCGAAAGCACGCTGAAGGTGGTACACGCGATGGGAATTTCTGCGGAAAAGGCCGGGCAGCATATCACACCGCGTGAGGTGCAGAGGATCATCAGCAATGTGGAGGGCACCGGCAGGGAGTCGATGGTGAGCTCCATGCTGCTGCGGTCTATGCAGCAGGCAAGATATACGCCGGAGAACGGAGGCCATTTCGGACTGGCTTCCGGATATTACTGTCACTTCACCTCACCGATCCGCCGCTATCCGGACCTGCAGATCCACAGGATCATCAAGGATGATCTGCACGGGAATCTCTCCGCAAGAAAAATATCCTGGTATGAGCGGATCATGGAGGATGTAGCCTGGAAATCCTCTGCGCTGGAGCGCCGTTCCGTCGAGGTGGAACGGGAGACCACCAAAATTGAAATGGCACGGTATATCAGCGGACACCTCGGAGAAGTTACGCCGGCCCAGGTCACCGGTGTCACCGGATGGGGAATATATGTACAGCGCCCGGACACAATCGAGGGACTGGTGCATGTATCCACGCTGAAGGGCGATTATTATGTCTTTGATGAGCGTAATATGACGCTGACCGGCAGGTCAAAGGGCAGGACCTTTGAGATCGGCCAGACACTCCGGGTAAAAGCGGTCCGCGCAGATGTAAGGCTCCGGCAGATAGATTTTGAAATTGTTGAGGAAGCTGAGGAAGAAAGCAGAGATGGCAAAAGAGAAGGGAATAAAGCTGGTAGCCAATAACAAGAAGGCATACCACGATTATTTTATAGATGAAAAATATGAATGCGGGATTGAACTGCATGGAACAGAGGTAAAGTCCTGCCGCATGGGAAAATGCTCCATCAAGGAATCCTACATCGGAATCAGGGATGGGGAGATCTTTATCTACGGCATGCACATCAGTCCCTATGAGAAGGGCAATATTTTCAACAGGGACCCGCTGCGGGTGAAAAAGCTTCTGATGCACAAGAATGAGATTCTGAAGCTGCAGCAGAAATCTGCCCAGAAGGGATTTACAATCGTTCCTCTGCAGGTGTATTTCAGGGATTCGAGAATCAAGGTCGAGATCGGGCTTGCCCGTGGCAAAAAACTGTATGACAAGAGGGCCGATATCGCAAAGAAGGATATGCGAAGAGAGACGGAGCGGGAGTTCAAGATCCGTAATCTCTGAGCTGATGACCCTCCAAAAACAACAGGACATTATCATTTATGGCTCAGACCCTTCAAAAACAACAGGGCCTGCTTTATTGACACAAGGTAAATTGTGTGCTATTTTCAAATTACGGATTTTGAAATGCCGTGCGATTTATATCAGGGCTAGTACTGGTTTCGACGGGGATTTTGAAGTCTGGGAAGCCATCCGTGGAAGCCGTGACCACGTAAAAACATGACAAATAAAATTAAACGCTGATAACGATAGTTACGCGCTTGCTGCTTAATTAAAGCAGCTGTCGGGCAGGACGGTTCCCGTGCCTTTCTGTTCCGGCATCATCCAAGACGGGGAACTACTGTGCTTAAGCTTTGCGGTGCAGTAGACTTTATGAAGCTACTGAAACCATGAGCCTGTCAGGCGGCGCATGGCAGAGGGAATGTCAATAGACTGACTGTGATGGAAGAAGCCGGATGGATAGGTTTTCGGACGCGGGTTCGATTCCCGCCTGGTCCAGTCCAATGATGATTCCCTGGAACTCCTCATGCAGGAAAGCATCCGGGGATTTCTTTTTTACTGCTGCGATATGGAGAGAGCTGTACAGCTTGTGCAGCTTCGTAATGGGCGCTGTGCCGAAACGGTGTCAGGACCGGATTGTCACCGCCGGACTGGAGAAAAAGAGGTTTTGGAGGTATCTGACATGAAAAATTTGCTGAAATGGCATAATTTCTGGGCTTGTCTGATGGTGATCAGTATTTTTGGTGCAATTGTAACAGGACATACCATGATCTCGGGTCATCATGATGAAGAGTGATACGCAGTCACAGACAATCAGCAGAGAAAAGATGCTGCGATGCCTGGAGTACCGGCAGAAGCATAATAATTTCGGCAGCCTTCTCGGTATAGAGATTCTTGATTTCGGTGAGGGATACGCAAAGGCCGTTATGCCGGTCAGACCGGAGTTCCTGAATCCGCTGGGTACTGTGCACGGCGGCTGTCTGTATTCACTGGCGGATACAGTGGGCGGCAATGCTTCTGCGACATTTGGATATATAACCCCGACGGTGTCGGGTGATCTGCATTTCCTTCGTCCGGCGAAGGGCATGGACAGGATCTACGGCGTGGCGAAGATGATCAAACATGGCAGGTCGCTGGGCGTCTATCGTGTCACGCTGTACGGACCCGATGAAGAGACGGAGCTTGCAACCGGTACGTTCACGTATTTCAGCAAGGGAAAGCCGATTCTGTCCGATGACGGCGATACTGCATCCGCGGAATAATCAGAGTTTTCAGAAGGAAGTTTGGGTTTCAGGCGAAATTCAGCAAGGGATTTTTTTGATGCCCTGTATCTTCATTGATGCTCAGTCTTCTTCGAAAATATTCTCAGAATTCATCAGAAATAGCCCGGGACAGCCTGTTCCGGGCTATAAATCTGTCCGGCTTGTCTGTAAGACCGCATTGTTCTGCGCTGCGGGAAGGTTGTTGTGTTCGTCACAATTCCAACACAAAGAATTTATATAATGATAAAAGCTTTAAAATCTGATATTTGAGACATTGGCAGGGAGTGTTTGAATATGGATAAATTAAAGGTCATGGTAGTCGATGATGAGGCGAGGATGAGAAAGCTGGTCAGAGACTTCCTGGTGAAGGACAATTTTAACGTAATCGAAGCTGCTGACGGTGAGGAAGCACTGAATAAATTTTACGAGGACAAGGATATTGCGCTGATCCTTCTGGATGTCATGATGCCTAAGATGGACGGATGGCAAGTCTGTCGTGAAATCCGCAAGGAATCAAAGGTTCCGATCATCATGCTGACGGCCAGAGGAGATGAGCGGGATGAGCTGCTTGGATTTGATCTCGGTGTGGATGAATACATCTCGAAGCCCTTCAGCCCCAAGATCCTTGTTGCGCGGGTTGAGGCGATTCTCCGAAGAACGAACCAGATGAATCAGGATGATATTCTGGAGGCTGGCGGCATAGAGATCAATAAGTCCGCCCATCAGGCGTCGGTAGACGGTCAGCCCATTGAGCTGAGCTTCAAGGAGTTTGAGCTGCTGAC
>JAJGAH010000205.1 GCA_020844525.1 Eubacterium sp. | reverse complement strand
CAGCACCCAGGAGATCGGCTACGGCTCTGTCTCTGCAGAGGCGCTCCGCGGCGAGTGCGGGCACAGCTCTCAGCCATTTATCGCAATATTATCTGACAACTGTGATGAGGACTGTGGCGAGATCTATGGCATGCATTTTGTATATTCCGGCAATTTTCTTGCAAAGGTACAGAAGGATCCATTTGATCAGATCCGTATGGTCATGGGTATTCATCCGGAGACATTTGAATGGAAACTGGAGCCGGGACAGGATTTCCAGACACCGGAGGCAGTTCTTGTTTACTCAGACACGGGACTTGGCGGTATGTCGAGAGTACTCCATGACTTTTACAGAAACCATCTGATCCGGAGTCCGTGGCAGTATCGTGAGCGCCCGATCCTGATCAACAACTGGGAAGCTACCTATTTTGACTTCGACTCTGACAAACTGGTCAGCATCGCTGACGAAGCATCACGTCTCGGAATCAACATGCTGGTATGTGATGACGGGTGGTTTGGGACGCACCGTGACCAGCCGTCGTCGGGACTGGGAGACTGGACGGTCAATGAGAAGAAGATTCATCCTGTCCATGAGCGTGCCACAGTAAATAGTAAGGAACGCGGAGCCGGTAATAATCCGGCAGACGACCCCGCAAACGAGAGAAGTGAAATAAATGGGACAGGTCCAGAAGAAACGGACGGCATGCGTTCCCTGATCGCAGCGCTCGCAGCACGACACATGAAGTTCGGCCTCTGGTTTGAGCCGGAGATGATCTCCAGAGATTTCGAGCTCTTCCGGAAACACAGCGACTGGGTCCTTCACCTGAAGGGAAGAGAGCCTGGTCTTTGCCGTGACCAGTGGGTGCTCGATTACTCCAATCCTGCGGTCACAGACTTTATTTTTGATGCGATCGCATCGCTTCTGCGAAAATATGACATTTCCTATCTGAAGTGGGACATGAACCGCCCTTTGACGGATGTGGGAAGCTCATACCTTCCAGCAGATCAGCAGGCAGCGGGTTTCCAGAGCTTTTAATAGAGAACTGCTCGTCCGGCGGCGCACGCTTTGATCCGGGCATGCTCTATTACAGTCCGCAGATCTGGTGCTCGGACGACATGGACCCGATCGAGCGTCTTAGCATTGAAGAGGGAACAGAGCTTCTCTATCCCCTTTCGACAATGGGCGCCCATGTATGCAAGTCGCCGAATGACATTTCCAAGCGTACTGTGCCGTTTGCTACGCGTGCGCTGATGGCAATGACCGGAACCTTCGGTTATGAACTGGATATCACGAAAATCCCGGATGAGGAGAAACGCACAATACCGGCACAGATCACATTGTACAAGAAGGTTCGCCCTCTCATCCAGCAGGGTGATTTCTACCGGATTGCTTCTTTCCGTAAAAACCGCGAGTGGGACGGGATCTGTGTTATTTCAAAAGATAAGAAGGAGGGCTTCTTCCTGTATGTACAGGGACTTTATGTTCCAAACGCAAAAAGCCGCAGGATCTGCCTGAAGGGTCTTGACCTGGACAGAAGGTACACAATTCTGATCGAGGACATCACAGGAGAGAATCTCAAAGAGAAGAACTTTGGGACATTTTTCGGGGATACGCTAATGCATGCAGGCATTCTTCTGCAGCGCCCGGAGATGGACTTTGGTGCGGTCATGCTCCGGATTCGGGAACAGAAAATGTAATCACTTTTTTCCAGTATCGCATCATGCCTCGTGAAGGGCAGATCAATAGACCATATTTACAGCATTATCAAGAAATGAACATCGGAGGAAAACATGAGCATCTTAAAATTAAAGCCGTCATGCAAGGATTACCTCTGGGGCGGCCACAGACTTGTCGATGAATTCGGCGTCGATTATGACGGAGATGTATGTGCAGAGGCCTGGGTCCTGTCCTGCCACCCGGACGGGCCGTCTACAGTTGTAAACGGTCCTTATGCTGGAAAAACCCTGCGGGAATATATTAAGGGGGAAGGGCAGCAGGTTCTTGGAACGCATTGCAGAAGGTTCCGCGACTTCCCGATTCTGACAAAGTTTATTGACGCGAAGGAAAATCTCTCCGTACAGGTCCATCCGGGCAACAGCTTTGCCCTGCAGCACGAGGGACAGTATGGAAAGACAGAGATGTGGTATGTCATGGATGCGGAACCGGGCGCCTTCCTGTACTATGGTTTCAAAAGAGAAATCTCAAAGGAGGAATTCGCACAGCGCATCAAGGACGACACGCTTCTTGAGGTTCTGAACGCAGTTCCCGTCAAAAAAGGTGACGCACTGTTTATTGAATCTGGAACGCTCCATGCGATCGGAAAAGGGATTCTCATTGCCGAAATCCAGCAGAATTCCAATGTCACCTACCGCGTATATGATTACGGCCGTGTCGGCAAGGACGGAAAGAAGAGAGACCTTCACATCGAAAAGGCGCTCGCAGTTACAAACCGTGTCCCGATCGTACGGAGAGGATCGAGCTATCCGCACGTCGCTGACTGCGACTATTTCACAGTTGATAAACTGAATCTTGACGGCAACCTTACGTACCGCACACAGGGAACGGTGACAGACACATCCTTTCTCAGCATCCTGATTCTGGACGGCAAGGGCACGATCACATGCCAGGGAGAGAAGCTGGATTACAAAAAAGGCGACAGCTTCTTCCTTTCCGCCGGCAGCGGTGACTGGCAGATCGAGGGGACCTGTGATGCCCTTCTCACAACGATCCGGGAAAAGGCAAATCCGGTACGTGTCGGTATAACCATTGGCAGCTCCGAGCCCCAGATCGGTCTTGTAAATGATCAGAACGAACTGATCGCATCACAGTCCTTCCCGACAGAGCCGAAACGACCGGCACAGGAGATCATCGATGAGGTCGCACAACAGACACTAAATCTTCTGAAGGAACAGAAGGTGCCGCTCGATCAGTGCATCGGTGTTGGTGTCGGTGTTCCTGGCACCATTGACCGGAGAGCCGGTAAGGTCATCTACTCAAACAATATCCGCTGGGAGAATGTCGCACTCGTGAAGGAGCTTGGCAAGGTTATTCCATGCCCGGTGCGCATCGCCAATGATGCCGACTGTGCGGCAATGGGTGAAGCAGTTGCCGGAGCAGGTAAGGATTTCAGCGATGTTGTTATGTTCACCCTTGGCAACGGTGTCGGCGGTGGCATTATCCTGAACGGGCACATATTCGAAGGCGGTGTTATGGGTGGCAGCGAGGTCGGCCATCAGGTAATCCGTGTAAACGGACAGCCCTGCACCTGTGGAAGAAAGGGATGCCTCGAGGCATATGCATCTGTTCCGGCCCTTTTGAAAGCGGCGGAGCAGGCTTCCGGAGAGAAAATAGCATTAGGAGATATATTCGAACGGGCTGAAAATGGAGACGTCGCAATGCAGGAGGTCGTTGAGCAGTACGAGCAGATGCTCGGCACCGGCATTGTGAACATAGTCAATATGTTCCGCCCGCAGCTCATTGTCCTGGGAGGCGCGATATCCGCCTTTGCCTCGGATATGCTCGAGCCACTCCGGGAGATGATCACTTCCGATTCATTCGGAGGTGCCAGTGGTACGCTGCCAGAAATTACAGTTGCAGAGCTTGGAAGCCAGGCGGGCATGATCGGCGCGGCGAATCTGTAAAGTCGAAAATCAAGACGGGATCCATCTTCTGTGATATACTATCTGTAAAAATATTGATCGATATTTGCAGATTTCCATTTACAGAGCGTAGCGATCAGTATGCTCAGAATATCAACGGCAGAATAGATTGGTACGTACCTGCTGAGTATGGATACTTGTTTTATGCATAATCTATGACAGAATGCCCTGGAGGACTGCGGTGGAAGGTGAAGAGAACAGAAGACAGAAGGAAGAAAACAAAAAGCTGTTCAGATCCATGACACTTCGCCAGAAGCTCGGTTATATTAAGGATTACTATCTCCTGAAAACGCTGATCATCGCTGGCATCTGTATACTGGCGGCTTTTCTGATCTGGAATTTTGTGCGGCCGCAGCCAGGAAATATTCTCACGGTTTATGTCTATGATCAGACCCTGGACAAGGGTGCGACAGACACATTGACAGAACAGACGGCAGAGGTCCTGGGAACAGAAGAAAGCGACCGGATCCTGATCCGTAGCGGGCTGGATTCCTCCAATTCACAGGATACAGCAATTGCGAGTGTTCTTTCCTTTAACCAGGCAATTGATGTAATCATCTGCCCCAGGGAGCTGTTTGAGTCCTTTGCTGCGAATGGATATTTCCTGAACCTCGATGATGTACTTTCATCGGAGGATCAGAACGCGCTGGCAGACAATCTGATTGCAGCGGCCGGTTATCAGGAGTCGGATGACGATTCCATAGATGGAACCGGTAAGGGAAGCAGACAGAACTACGGTATCAGCCTCAGCAATTCCTCAAAGTGGAATGCAAGTGCAGGATATTCCGACAGCGAAATGGTTGCCGGAATTATCGCAACGACAGAAAATCGCAGCAATGCGGTGCAGTTTCTCAAAAATCTTTTTTAAGCGGAACCTGCCACCTATGTGTGTATGTAAGTGTCACAATTAGATTTTCCTCGGTCACCCGGTGATATTCCATCATCGGGTGTTCTTTAATTGAGATTTGCTTCAGGAAAATGTATGTACCTTTCGTCCATCAATCAGAATAGACAAAAGAACGAAAATCAGCATCAGAAACGGATAGAACAGCCAGGGAATAATGCTTACACTGGCCACCCCGCTCAGCTTTGCCGCAATCAGCAGCTGTGCTCCATAGGGGATGATCCCCTGAAAGATACAGGAGCAGGTATCCAGAAGCGAAGCAGTTTTCTGCGGCGGGATCTGGTACTCCTTGCTGACCGTTCTGGCAATGGGTGCGGCAACGACGATGGCAACGGTATTGTTCGCTGTGGCAATGTCCATCAGTGCAGTCAGGAAGGCAATGCCGAGCATACCGCCGCGCCTGGTGTGAGAAAACTTACGGATAAAAGCCAGAATCGCCTCAAAACCGCCGTATTCCTCCATCAGTGCGCTGATGGACGCAACCAGAATCGTCACGATCATGGTCTCAAACATACCGGTAGTCCCGGTTCCCATGGATGTGAAGGCGCTCACAAAGTTCAGGCTTCCGCACAATCCGCCCATCATGAGAAACAGGATGATGCCGACACCCAGAACGACAAACACATTGGTTCCAAGCAGGGCCATAATCAGGACTGCAAAGTATGGAATCGCAAGTCCTACATTAAAGGAATAATTTCCCAGCTTTGCCGGGCCGCCGGACAGGGCA
>JAJGAH010000204.1 GCA_020844525.1 Eubacterium sp. | reverse complement strand
CATCCGCCGTATGTACCGGCATTGCAAGCTCAATCTCCCCGGCAGATGAGGCTGTATTCTGCGCATCAGCATCAGCTGCTGTTTCCTGCTGCGGTATATCGATTCTGGCTGTCTCGCCGGTATGGTTCAATGGCTGGCTCTCAAGCGCTGCCTCAAGTGCCGCCTGAACATCCGGAAGCGAATCTGTGCCAAATTCCTTCTCATCTGGTGCCGCATGTGCTGCCGCGCTGGAAGCAGAAGGCTCCGAACCGGTAATTTCCGTCATCCCATTTGTATCTGCCGATGTATTTCTCTGATTTACCTGAGCGCTGCCTGTTCTCCCAGTCCCGGCATCAGTTCCAGTCTGGCGTCCGGCCTGTGCCGCTGCACGATGTGCAGCGTTTCTGTTCATTTCTGCCGCCACATCTGCCTGCGCATCTCTCTTTTTTTTGCGGGCTGCGAGGGTCTGATAAAAGGCGTCATCCTCTTCTGCATCCTCGTAATCTTCTTCATCCTCGTCCTCGTCTCCGCGCCGGATCACCTCCGCCGCAATGAACAGAAAGACAACAAGTGCAAGAATCAGTCCAAGACAGAGCATCCCGCCCTTTGACTGGGTGGCAATCATCAGATATCCAATGAACGGGATCGTGCAGATCACCTTGAGATATTTGGACGAAACCTGGAAATCCTGATCCTGCGTGCCATCATTGGCAACTATGGTTCCATCAGACTTGCTGTAGCTTTTCACAGTATAAATATTTAATGAATTTGTACCAATTCCGAGGATTTTCTGTCCTTCCGCGATGGATGATGAATCAAGCTCCTTTGAGTATACCGCGCTTCCAACCGCGATGTTACCGGTAGTCGTCGGCTGTACAACCCGCATATCAACACCGGCGAATGTCGGAATGATCAGTGCCGCGCCCGACGCAATAAACAGCGCCAGAATAATTCCTACAATTGTCTTTAACGCTTTTGACATGTTAAGCTCCCCTTATTCTTCACGGAAAACAGAGACAGTAATCCAATCCGTCATCCTCTGTTATCCCTGTTAAATAAAATAAAATTCACCAATAAGACAGCATTTCTGCTTTGTATACAGCGTCATTATAAACCAAGAAATACCCCTTTGCAAGAAATAGTGTACCGCTGATTCTTGATCAGTGCTGCACGGACATGCTATGATAAATCTATTCCTATTTAAATGCAGGAGGTATGACCAGTATGGATACCCTGGTAAAAACGATAGAGGATCTGTCTCTGAATGCATGGCCTTCGCACCAGATTCAGATCTATGACGGATGGCTTCTCCGGTTTTCTTACTTTTATACGCACAGAACGAACTGTGTGGAACAGATTGGTGTCTCTGAGATTCCATTGAAAGAAAAAATGCAGTACACCGAAGAGGTATACCGGAAATGGGGAACACCCTGTATTTTTAAAATTTCTCCTCTGCTGGATCCTTCATTTGATTCTTTCCTGGAAGCAAGAGGCTATGTGCGTGAACACATAAACTATAATATGGTCCTGGATTTCCCGGAAAATATGCAGCTGGACACAATGCTGCATTCGGAAAAGAGTCTGCATCTGGAAGTGTCCAGATTCATTCCCTCGTCATGGATTGAGGGACTGTTTGCACTTAAGGGTACGACAAACGTCATGCACCGGCAGATTGTGCCCTCCATGTACCGCGCCATTCCAAAGGAAACTGTATGTGTATCTGTCCATGATGGGAAACGGATCATCGGAACAGGGCTTGGCATTCTGGACCGTGAATATGTCGGGGTCTATGCCATCCATGTACATCCTGATTACCGCCGCCATGGTCTTGCCCGGAGTATTGTAAGCACCATACTGATGCGCGGGAAAGAAATGGGTGCACGCCACGCGTATCTGCAGGTCGTGGAAGGAAATACTCCGGCTATTCATCTATATGAATCCCTTGGATTCCACTATCTTTATACAGACTCCTTCCGCGTGCGCCGCGGCATCATGCAGACTGCCAGAGATCCCGATGTGCCCCAGTAGTCCTGAGATACGTCCGGGCCATCCCTCTGATCAGCTGGTCGTCCTGTACTTCTGTGGCTCCGCTTGACTGCTGATTTCTCACTGTGCTTCTATTTCCTCATCCTCCGGTCCGCTGAGGAAATCGTTGATCTGTGCTACCATCTGATCTACCTGCTCACCTGAAATCCCGTGCACATAACATGCCTGTTCGAGCGTCTCATGGATTGCAGCGCCGCAGAACAGGCAGCTCATGCCATGCCCCGCAAGGATATTGCTGATCATTGGGTCAACACTCAGAAGCTCCGTTACTGTCATATCTTTTGTAATTTTCATAGCATCTCCCTGTTACAGCTTTTCAAGTACTGCATCATGCATACGATTCTGTTTATACACTTCGTACGATTCTGTCTGTGTATTTCATATGGTCCTGTTCATGCTGTTCTGAATAAAGAAAAAACGCCGGCGCAGATGCGCCGGCGCGACATTTCCAGATCTTATCCCGGAATTATTCAGCCTCACTGATTGCTCCAGTAGGACATGCAGCTTCACAAGCGCCGCAATCTACACATGCATCAGCATCAATTACATAATGCTCATCGCCCTGAGAGATTGCTCCAACCGGACATTCTCCTTCACATGTTCCACAGGATACGCAGTCATCAGAAATAACTCGTGCCATCTTAAATTCCTCCTTATACTCATATAGAAAAATCTTACATAATCGAACAAGGCGGAAACCATTCTCCGTCTCGCTAAATTGTATTCTATACTATCTGACTCGGTAACACAAGTACAAAATCCAGAACATTGCTCAGGATAAAGCTAACCAATACCATCAAAGACCATAGGTTATATGATCCGGAAACAGCCATGGGCCCTGCACAATTACACAATGCAGCTGGTTTCCAAAACCGGACACGCCACAGAATACAGACACATGGCTTATTGTGTATCGCCCACGGCCGCATTCTCGAATTTGGTGAAATCCGGCAGCCAGACCAGATTGATTGTCCCGATCGGACCGTTTCTCTGCTTTGCAATGATCACTTCACAGATTCCCTTGTTTTCTGAATCCTTATGGTAATAATCATCCCGATACAGAAACATGACAACGTCCGCATCCTGTTCAATGGCCCCTGACTCACGCAGGTCTGACAGCATCGGACGATGGTCCGGACGGCTTTCAACAGCACGGCTGAGCTGAGAAAGAGCTACAACAGGCACGTTCAGCTCCCGGGCAAGAGCCTTCAGGGAACGGGATATCTCGGAAATCTCCTGCTGCCTGGAATCCGATCTTCTGGTGCCACTTCCGCTCATCAGCTGAAGATAGTCAATCATCACAATATCGAGACCATGCTCAAGCTTATACTTCCTGCATTTCGTGCGCAGCTCGCGGACAGTAATGCCCGGTGTGTCATCAATGATCAGATTGGACCTGCCGATAATATTCGCACTTTCAATCAGCTTTTTCCACTCGTCATCCTTCAGATTGCCATTGCGGATGTTCTGCGAGCCGACATGTGACTCCATAGACAGAAGGCGGTTGACCAGCTGTTCCTTGGACATCTCAAGAGAAAAAACAGCTACGTGTTTGTCATGCCGGAATGCCATATATTCCGCAATATTCAAAACAAAAGCGGTCTTTCCCATGGAAGGGCGGGCCGCAACCAGGATGAGGTCTGAATTCTGCAGTCCGGATGTTTTATAATCGAGATCTGTAAATCCGGTTGCAAGACCTGTTACATTTCCCGTTGTTTTGGATGCCTTCTCAATCGTGTTCAGGGCATTGAGCACCACCTGCTTGATTGGTACAAAATCCGACCCGGTCTTCTGCTGGAAGAGCTGGAACATCTTCTTCTCAGATTCATCCAGCAGCTGTTCAATTGGAAGATCATCCTGGTAACAGCTGTTTTCCACTTCCTCAGAAGCCCTGATCAGACGCCGCAGCAGAGCTTTTTCTGCCACGATTTCAGCATAGTGTCTGATATTGGCTGAAGTCGGGACTGCCTTCAGAAGGTCCCTGACATACTCCATGTCCGAAATCTCCGGTGGGACCTTCTTCTCCCGCAGCCGGTTCTGCAGCGTCACAACATCTACAGCAATTCCTTCATTATTAAGCTCTGTCATCGTATCGAAAATAATGCCGTACTGCTGCTGATAAAAATCAGCACCCGTGAGGATTTCGGATGCTGTTGTAATCGCTTCTCTGCTCATCAGCATTGACCCGATTACAGACTGCTCCGCTTCCTCAGAGTGCGGCATAATTCTCTTTATTACTGATTCATCCATATCCTGTCATCCGCTCCGGTCTGCCCGGCTGTTACACCGGGGAAAATCTTTGTTCCACTGGAACACTTACTTTTCTTCGGTAACCTGAACAGAAAGTTTCGCAATTACCTGCGGATGCAGCTTCACGTCCACCTTTGTTGTCCCGATTTCCTTCAGAGGGCCTTCCATGGAGATTTTCTTTTTGTCAATATCGATCCCTAGCTGACTCCTGACCGCATCTGCGATCTCCTTTGCGGAAATGGATCCAAACACCCTTCCGCCCTCTCCGATGCGGATCTGCATCTTTACTGTTTTTTCCTCAATTTCCTTCTTCAGAGCCTTTGCAGCCTCAAGTGCCTCCTCTGCAAGCTTTTCAGCATGCTTATTCTGAAGCTTCAGGCTGTTCAGATTGGCCGGTGTGGCTTCAAGTCCCTTCTTCTTTGGCAGAAGCAGGTTGCGTGCGTAACCGTCACTTACATTTACGATTTCTCCCTTTTTCCCAAGGGATTTCACATCTTCAAGTAAAATAACTTTCATCAGATTTCTCCTCCATCAAGCATATTGTCCAATACGTTCTTCAGGCGCTCCTTCGCTTCCTCCACCGATACACGGGGAATCTGCGCACCAGCCATATTCAAATGGCCGCCGCCTCCGAGACGTTCCATAATGATCTGTACATTAACTTCATCTATCGCCCTGGCACTGATATAGACGATATTTTTGTAGCTGGTCAGCACAAAGGATGCCTTGACATCCTTGATATTCAAAAGCTGATTTGCTGCCTGGGAACCAACAATCGTCGGGCTCTCCACATTTTCGCTGGGGCATTCGGCAATCACAAAATGCCCGCGGTAAATCTCTGCATTACTGAAGGTCTCACCCTTCGCGCGGTAATCTCCCAGATTCTCTCTGAACATCTTGCGCACCCGGGTCACATCCGCGCCGCTTCTTCGAAGATACGCCGCCGCCTCAAAGGTACGCACGCCGGTTTTGGACATGAAGTTGTCGGTATCCACCATGATGCCCGCATACAGGGAA
>JAJGAH010000203.1 GCA_020844525.1 Eubacterium sp. | reverse complement strand
CAGTCTGAGGACCAGCCTTTAGCTGGGCGAGGGCTTCCTTCTCCTCGGAAAGCTTCTTCTTGGTCGCATCGATCGCTTCGGTCAGGTACTTCTGCTTCTGCGCAAGCAGATCCGCGTTTCCCGGATCCATCTTCAGGAGCTTGTTCACATCCTTCAGGTTACTCTGGGTATCCCGGATTTCCTTGTTCACGCCTTTCAGGGCATTGGAGAGCTTGGTCGTATCGCCGTCCAGCTCGATTGTGATTCCTTTAATGCGGTCTGCCATAGCTCATCACCTCCTCTTTATATATAGTGCTTGTCATGCGCATAGTTTGTTGATAAATCGTGCAAATCGTGCTATATTCTTCTTATCAAGGAGGTGATATTTATGTCAAAAGTAAGTACAAATATCAGTCTCGACGCTGATCTGAAGAAAGAAAGTCAGGAGCTCTACTCTGATCTCGGGATGGATCTTTCCACTGCGGTGACAATATTTTTAAAACAGTCGCTGCGTGTTCAGGGAATTCCTTTCACCATCACCAGAGAAAATCCTAATGCAGAAACGATCGCTGCTATGAATGAGTATTACGAAATGAAGGCGCATCCTGAGAAATATAAGAGATACTCTTCGTTCCGCAGTGCAATGAAGGATGTGCTGGAGGACAAGGATGCTTAATGTCGTTCTATCCAATCACTTCAAAAAAGATCTGAAAATGATCTCCAAGCGTGGCTACAACCTTGACCTTCTAGACGATGTTGTAGACAAATTAGCCAGGATGGAACCGCTCCCCGATAAGAACCGGGATCATAATCTTACCGGTGATTTCATCGGCTTTCGCGAATGTCACATCCAACCGGATTGGCTTCTTGTCTATCGAGTTGATGAGGAAGATCTCATCCTCTTTCTTTCTCGAACAGGAACCCATTCAGACCTGTTTTGAATTTCATCTGTGGAAGCTTAGTTGCCTCGATCTCCTTGTTCACACCCTTCATGGCATAAAAAAACCAGAGCACCACACAGATGTGATGTTCTGGTCCACTGAAAATAGGCTTCTAGCTATTCTCAAGTATTCGTTTCGGGATTTTCTTCTTCGTAGTCTCCCTCACTCAAACCTTTTTGCTGATCTCGTCCCTGATAGATGATGTCAAGAACAGAAACCTCTTTTCTATCTTCATATATTTTGAAGTAAATGTAATAGTTCTTGACACTGATCCGGCGAAATCCCATTTCTCCCCAAGGGTTCTCCGGAATTGTTTTCACAGTTGCTGCTCTGTAGGAAAGCTCTTCAATCGCGTTCAGGAATGCTTCTACATGTCCCTCTGCCGCCGATACATTCATAAGATTCCGGGCAATATACAAGGCAATATCACGCATTGATTCTTCTGCTTGTTTTGTAATATTAACCTTATAGGAGTCCATGCAGTTCCCCCATAATCCTCTTGCGAACATCCTCTACAGACGAAACTTCTCCATGATCCGCCTGACGAAGGCCTTCTGCCATTCTTGCGTTGAACTCCTCACGAGACATCTCGCTCAGTGCCTTCGGAGCCCGCACATTCTTTGATGGTTGAAACGGAAGGCCGTTGTCCGTAATGATCTGTCTGTAGAACATGTTGATCGCTACAGAGGATGGGATACCCATACTTTTTAAGATATTTTCTGCCTTTTCTTTGACATCAGGTTCTACCCTTGCAATGACATTCGCCGTTCTTGCTGCCATACGATCACCCTCCTTACATTCTTTCTATGAGGATAATAACATATTGTATATCGTTTCGCAATCGCTTTGAATGCATTTGTCAGAACGAATCGAAATCCTCTTGCGTTGCCACCTGCCGATACTCATCGTCGCAGAAATCATTCCCGGACTCAATGATCATATCCATCACAGTCCCCTCATCCAGTTCATCCAGCTCAGACAGTGTCAGTCCCATCTGCTTCGCCCTCAGGAGGAACACTGCTGTGTTTACTTCCCGCTCCGTTGGGCGGCTTCTTTTTTTGGTTTCGAACTTGTCCTCCGCGATCCAAGATAGAGCGTAACGAACTCCTGCATGTGAAGAAAGAGCTCGGCTCCGTCAAACTGATCTGCCCATTCGAGGAAGGCGTCCTCGTTCAGGGTATTCATGTCCCGCTTCTCTGCCTGTGCATTCATGATGAAGGCCAGCTTGTCACCGACCGTCATGTCGGTCTGGTCGTCCTCGCTGTTCTCCATTTTGTTTAAGAGGATCATCAGGTCCTGATGGAACACCTGCTTATAACGATATGCTGTGGTTCCCGTTGCGAGAAACGGGAACTTCTGCTCCGCCCCATCAGTAAGCCGGAGGAATATTTCCTGATACATATGAATGCCTCCTTATCACTTGCTGCTTGTCGTTGTAGTCGATGTTGTGGAAGTTGTGGTGCCTGTCGCCTTCGCTGCAGCAGGCGTGTAGACCTTGCTGTACCAGTTCTGATACGTTGCATCTGCGGTGTCTGCACCAGATCTTGCCTTGACGATGTTCTTGCCAAGCGTCGCGTCCTTGATGCTGGTGGCATTGATGGTCAGACTCTCGGTCTGCACCTCGATGGAGTCCTCCTTCGTAGACGATGCCACGGAAGGTCTCGATGCCGTGCAGTTGTACATGACGTGACGGATCTCGTTCACATCGCCGTCAAACTCAAAGAGCAGCGCAAAGTGAATAGGCTGCGCATCAGCATCCTCGATCAGAACCCCGTTGCCGTCCTTAATCTCACCCAGCACGTTCTCGCGGAAGTCCTCCGGTACCATCGCAGACTCGAAGTCACCGTTGTAGCCGCTGTTCGCATTGGTGACAAAATACTGCACGCCGTCTGCCCAGAAGATCGTCTGGTCTCCCTGTGCATCCAGAGAGAGGGATACCGCGCCCGGCCATGCAACCGGATCGGCAAAGGTGGCGGTCCCATCCTCCGCAATCGTCGCGATGGCATAATGTACGTTTTTCAGGTTGTACTTGACCTTGTTCTTTTTACTTGCCATTTCAGGCCTCCTGTTCAAATGAATACAGGACCTCGTAGAGCTTCTCAGAATCTATCCAGGTCTCTGTCTTTTCAAAGAAGATCCCGCTTTGGATCAGCTGATCTTCCAGTTTCTTTTCTATCTCCGGATCCTTCTTATCCGTGTAGAGCTCGATGTCGATCTCTGTGATCGGGAAATACACGGTTCCATCCGCTGCGAAGTTGTAACTGTTCGGACAGCGGAAGCAGAGAAAGGGAGGATCCGGCCCTTCCCCTTCCGCAAAGTGATCATAGGCATAAGGGATGCCCTGCTTCTCCAGTTCTTCCAGAATCTTTATGATCTTATCCATTGCTTCCTCCCATCCTCAGCCCTTTAATTCCTTCTCAATCTCAACTGACAGCTTCCCGGTGATCTCTTCTTCGACCGGAGCGATGTGCGGGATGCCCGCAACCCTCCCTCCGCCGCGCTTGGCATGCCCTTTCTCCAAGAGATGTGTCAGTCCATAGATCTTATTGTGAACAACCACTTCTGCGCCAACCGCCGTCTCCTTCTGGACGGTAGATCGCCATCTTTTTGCGTACTTTCCGGTGCGCTTTGGCGATTTCTCCTTCAGTTCCTTCACCGCTTCTTTCCCGGCATCCTTGATCTCCTGCTTTACGATGTCGTTCACATCCTCCGCGTAGTCCGAGAGGGTCTTTTCCACCGTCGCCGCTAGATCATCTACTTTCACCTTCATCGCTTCATCTTCTCACACTTAAACTTCAGGCTTCGCTTCTTGAACCCCATCGGATCAATGGCAGTGACGTTGTAGATACTGTCCCCTAACCGGATCCGGATCTTCGTAGAGTCCAAGCCATCGAGACACTTTGCATACCGGACGGTAAAGTCGATCGCATCCGTACTGTTTGTGGTTCCCGCCTCCTGCTTTTCGGACCCTCCACTCTGTACTGGTGTCGCCCAGCAGGTGTAGAAGTCTGTCCAGGTGTTGGTATGGTTCCCATACTTGTCCTTGATGACCTCATTCTTCTGGATCGTAAGCCTTACATTCATTGCCGCGATATTCATCCCGCACCTCCATCAGAACCTGGCATCCCGTTCTCCGAAGAGAAGGTTTCGAAGCGTGATGGTCAGGGCGTGATGATCCGCTTCCTCCCGGTGTTCGTTAAGATAGGCAAGGGCATAGAGAACCGCAACAACAGTGATCGAACTGCTTTCGTCCTCGAGACTGTCCTTTCGGAGCACCGATGCCACAAGGCTCTCGGCAGCGTCCAATTCCTTCTGGATCACATCGTCCTCATCGTTTGCGTCAACCCGGAGATATTTCTTTGCTTCCTCCAGCTTTAGCATCGCTTCCTCCTCTCCAGTCAGAAAGAAAGCCCAGAGCTTTGACACTCTGAGCTCCCGTCATTTGTTACTGTATTGCTGCCTTCAATCGATCAGGCAGATGCTCCTGCCTTCAGGATCTGAACGGCCTCCGGCAGTACCAGAAGACCATCGACACGCTCCTTGGCGACATACCCGATCATGCCGTTTCCAGCGAAGAGCTCGCGGAGTTCCTGCATGGAACGGGTGCCGCGATCGCCGATGTTGTAGTAGCTGTAGTCACCAAAGGCCATCACCGGCTTCCCGGCGGCAAGCTCCGGTGCAAAGGCACTGGTATAAACTGCATAGCCAAGAAGGCGGTCCGGTTCCCCTGCCTGATAGGACGGCTGCCAGATGTAGGCGCCGTTGTTGTCCTTGAGCTTCCGGAGAGCTGCAAGGGTCTGGTCGTTCATGATGAATGATGCCTTCTTCCGGTACGGACGCTTCAGCGCATAGACCAGATCCAGCACATCATCGGTGCCAAGCTTCGTGCCGGTGAGGGTCTTTGCGACCGTGCCGCCATTGGTCTCATCAAAGAGACCGGTGGGCTTCCCCTTCCCATCGCCGTTCAGGAAGGCATCCTCCTCGGCATTGGCGATGGCGATTCCGAACTGGGTGGTGATGTAGCTTGCAAGGTCAAACATGGAGTCATACAGAAGCTCCTCGGTAACCTTCACCGCCACATGGAGCTTATGCGCATCCATGATCTTCTGTCCGAACTTCGCGTCGGTAAACTGCAGTGCTCCGCCCTCTTCGATCCATGCCGCGGTCGGCTTGGCTCCCGCGATGTTGATCTTGTGCTCACCGGAAGTCGTGATGTGGGTTGCAAGGCCCCGCATGATATTCTCTTCATTCAGAACATCAATCAGGCGGCTGTCCCACTCCTCCGGAACAAGGTATCCACCATCGGCATCCACACCCTCCTGCAGGATGTCGGAAACCTGATGGAAGTTCGTGCGCATGGCGGTCAGCATATCCTTCGCATACTGATCGGAAGCGCGTCCCTTCTTC
>JAJGAH010000202.1 GCA_020844525.1 Eubacterium sp. | reverse complement strand
ACATGCACCACCCAGTGTGCCCGGTATCCCGGAGGCAAACTCCATACCTGTCAGCGCATGATCTCTGGCTTCCGCCGCCAGTCTGGAGAGTAAAATTCCTGCGCCAGCGTGCATCAGGCTTCCCTCTGTCCGGACATCCGAAAGGTTCGAACCAATCTGCACAATGACGCCGTGGTATCCCTTGTCATTTACAAGCAAATTGCTCCCATTTCCAATCACAAAAAACGGGATCTCGTGCTCTCTGCAGCAGACAAGCACCTTCCGGACCTCCTCTCCAGAGGAAGGGCATACCAGCAGATCTGCAGGTCCACCGATCCGAAACGTTGTATGCCTGCTCATGGGCTCCTGTGGAAATACCCTGCCGGGCCCTGTGATATTCTGAATCTCAAGAATCACTTCCTGATCCATATATTAACTCCTATAAATAATTCCTGTAAAACAGCTTCTATTTAATTCAAATGACAAATCCTCTCGTTTCAGGATTTCAGATACGAACAACGTGCAGCAAATGAACACATCATTGTTTTTCTTTTACTGACCTGCTCCAAAAGCTGTGTCATTCGGCACACCGCCTCCGTCCGCGCCATAATATCCTGCACCAGCACCGGTATTATCATCCCCGGCTCCTGCTGTACCTGTATTCCATGTATTCTGCCCAGCTTCACCTGTATTTTCTGTCCCTGTGCCCGCTGTGTTCGCGTCAGTGTTATCTGCCCCAGTGCCATCTGTATTCGTGTCGGTGTTATCTGTATTGGTCGTATCCGTATTATCTGTCCCGTTACCCGTACCTGTATTGGCCGCAGTTCCTGAGGCTGCGGATGAAGTCACACTCCCACCGAGCTCCTGTATCGCATACTGTGCATATTCTGCACGCCTGGTATCCGGATTTGCAGTAATAATCGCCTGATACTCCTGGATCGCCTTGTCCGTATCCCCATTTTTGGCATAGGCCTGTGCCAGCAGGTTCATCACCTCATAGTGGTCGGTGTCGTCAGAGGAATCCGTCAGGGCCATCGCCTTTTCAAAATAAGATACAGCTTCCGCCCAGTTTTCCTGATAGAAAGCATTCTGTCCTTTTGTGACATACGAGCTGTATGCCTGTGTCTTCAGATCCGATTTTATCGAATCATAAATTTCACCGGCCTCCGTAGACAGCAATGAATTGTCCACCTTTGCAAACGCATCACCTGCCGTCTCATAATTTCCCTTCTGATAATCCACATATGCCTGAAGCAGATAATCATAAGACTTCTCAGCCGCCTGCAGATCCGATACCTGGTCCTTTGCAGTGCTCACCGAGCTTGTGGAATCGTCCACCTGCTGCTGCAGCAAGTCAATCTTGCTCTGCTGTGCAGCAATCGTCGTTGTATATTCTGTGATCTTCGCATTGGCGGAAGCATTATAGCTCTTACGCAGCGCCGGTCCCACCACGAATACAGCTCCGGCAATGCCGATCAGGATGCCGAACAGCACATTTACCAGCGTCAGATACGCCGGCCTCTCCCGGAACGTGTTCTGACGCACAGCAGGGCTCTCCAGCTGCTCCTCACCGGCTTCCTGCTTTCTTTTTCTGTCTCTTCTCTTATCCCGCGTGCGGATATCCAGCGTCGTGATGGTTCCCGCAGCTTCATCAATCTCCTTGAGAT
Source organism: Eubacterium sp. (assembly GCA_020844525.1). Lineage (GTDB taxonomy): Bacteria > Bacillota > Clostridia > Lachnospirales > Lachnospiraceae > Bilifractor. Next base: position 3,713 of record JAJGAH010000202.1, on the reverse strand, counting down.
AGCGAAGTGCCACGGGATTCACGCTGTCAATCCGGATCACCTTCTTCAGCATTCTCCTCGCATGAGAATACTTGCCGTCCTTGATCTCAATCAGCGCAAGAAGCAGATATGCCTTGACAAGCTTTGGATTACTGTTTACAATCTTTCGCAATTCGATTGCGGCAATATCATCATTCCCTGCCCTGCAGGCGTCCAGTGCATCATTGTACTGCCTGATGGTCTGGTTCAACTGCTCCAGATGCTTCGGATCAGAGCGAAGATTCTGTATATAATAGGTGGCATCGTTGTTCACCGTCTGAAGATTGGAACTGATGACCCATTCGCTCAATGCCGAAACTGCCTCTCCCATCTCATAATAGACCAGTCCAAGAAGATTTCTGGCCTGAATATTATTCTTATTAAACTGAAGACTGATGCGAAGCTTGTCTGTCGCTCCTGTCAGATCACGGATCTGCGCCATATCCAGCCCCTGATTGTAATAAATCCTGGACAGCTGCTCCGCCTTTGCACGGCCAAAAACCATTTATGACTCCTTCTTTACGCTTTCAGATTTCTTCTGATTCAGTTCCATCTCTCTGAAAAGATCAACAAGATCTGTCAGATCCTGGTTCTTGATTGCGTCCTCTACATTTTCCACATCAAGGCTGGGTTTGAATTTTTTCAGCTCCTCCTCGTAATTCAGCATAGAACCTGCTCCTTTCAAAAGTCCGGTATGTCCTGTCTGATACTAAAAACCGCGCATTTCCGGCGGCATGATACATCTTATCCTCTGAATTCAGGGATACCATAACCATGATACGCCGTATCCGTACAAATCGGAAACATCAGCACCATAGTACATTGTATCCTTAATGGCCGTAATTGTCCTGCACCGATCTCAGTTCCTGTGCGTTGCCTGCAGATACGCCTTCAATTCTCCGGCGAGGTACAGAGAACCGACGCAGAACAGCATGCCATCCTCCTTCAGCGAGAGTGCAAGGTCAAAGGCCCGCTCCGGGGAGGGGTCTGAAAAGACCGTATGCACACCTTCCTTAAGAAAAAGCTGTGCCAGTTCGTCTTCTGAAATTTCGCGATATCCGGATATTCGTGTTGTAACAACACAATCCGGATGAATCCCCTCCGCAAGCTCCCTGACCATCTCCTGATAGCGCTTATCCCTTACGCAGGAAAACAGCAGCGTAATTGCATGGTCCTTATGAAAATGACGAACGGTTTTTACAAATTCAGCGATGCCATCCGCATTATGTGCCCCATCGATGACTACATCCGGAAGGACCGTCTCCATTCTGCACGGCCATCTCATGCTCCGGATACCCGCCTCCAGTTTATTTTCCGGAATATGATGTTCTTCTTCAAGAAGCTTCATCGCAAAAAAAGCAAGGGAAGCATTCATCATCTGATATTCTGCAATCTGAGGGATCTCCAACCGGACGCTTTTCTGCCCGTTTGGGCTGAAATCGAAGGAAATACCGTCCTTGGTCGTCTGCACCACATGGTACATCTCCGGTGTCAGCTCATACCACACCGTCTCCACTTCCTCTGCTCTTCTCCGGATCACAGCAGACGCCTCAGGATCATGTCCGTCAAAGATGACCGGAACCCCAGCCTTGACGATGCCGGCCTTTTCACCAGCTATTTTCGGTATGGTATCTCCCAGGTATTCTGTGTGGTCCAGGCTGATCGATGTAATGATAGATGCCAGTGGCTTCCGGATGACATTCGTCGCATCCAGTCTGCCTCCCATCCCGACCTCCAGGATGGTATAATCCACCTGTGCGCTTTGAAAGATCAGCAGTCCCATCAGAAACAGCGTTTCGAAATATGTGGGATGCGTATCTCCATCTGCCATCGTAAGCTTTACTGCTGCCATAACCCTTTCAAATGCCTCAGTAAAGACTGCATCATCCACTTCCTGATTGTTGATCATATACCGTTCATTAATGCGGACCAGATGTGGTGAGGTAAACAATCCAACCCGATACCCACCCTGCATCAGCATGGAATTCAGGTATGCACAGACACTTCCCTTTCCGTTTGTCCCGGCCACATGGAAAATTTTCAGATCCTTCTCCGGATGTCCCAGCCTGTCAAGCAGGCGTTCTGTATGGTCCAGAGATGTCTTGCTTGTGAATTTCGGAATACTTTCTATATATGCAACAGCTTCTTCGTATGTCACGGTCTGTTTACCTCTTATTTCTCAAGATACGCTGAAAGTGGTTTCTGTTCTGTACTGGAAAGAATCTCATTGGACGTGTTGCTCTTCTGTGCAATACTGATCTGATCTGTGTCTGCAATATCCACCCCGTTCACCAGAAGCAGTCCGCTGTTGACGAACACCGTCTTCTGTATCATCTTGTCGTTAACCATCAGTCTGCTGGCCGCAGTGAAATTCTTGCCGTATATATAATAGACAGAATCCTCATCCGTTCCCGCTTTCAGAATTCGTGAAATAGAAATCGGCACAACACCCATCTGCATCTTTGTAGGCGTAAAGGGACTCGTGCCATGATAAACATACTTATCTCCGTAAAGCATATCATACTGCATAATTTCCAGATTGCTCTGGTAATAGCGGTCGCCACGCTCAGCCTGGTGATATCTGACCAGCGTACCATTATGGATGCCAATCCTTTTGAGCACCTCCGCGCCGATCTGATACGCCGCGATATCCTTATCCTTCTGCTTCAGACCGAAATTGTCCCATATAATATATGGTGTTTTGTACAGATTCCATCCCTTTACGTCACTTTGCTTCAGACCCATGGTCGGCAGATGGTCCCCGTACATCACCAGAACCACTGGTTCATTATAATCCGAGAGCGTCTCTGTAAGCTTCTGTACAAACTGGTCCATCTCATGGATCTGCTTGCAGTAATACTCCCAGGAATAATCATTCTGTTCCCTGTTCTCCGCACCCGTGACCGTGATCTCCGGATCACTGACCACCGGTTCCGTCGGATAGGCGCCATGTCCCTGGACAGAAACTGTGTAGATGTAATCCGATCCCTTTGTAGAATTTAAAGCTTTCATGATTTCATCTGTCAGAATATGGTCCTTCACCCATCCGGTCTCTGTCACGTCCGATACATCAGGCATATATTCCTCTGATGTAAAGGTGTCAAAGCCCAGGTTCGGATAGACCGTATTTCTGCCATAGAAGGAAGCCTCATTGTCATGAATCGCATGCGTTGTATAGCCAAGTTTCTTCAGATCAAAGGGTATACTTTCCACACATTCCTTCTTCAGAACTGTCTTGTAGGGATATTCCCCCGCGCCAAAATATGCGAGACTCATGCCTGTGATCGCTTCAAATTCCGTATTGACCGTTCCTGCCCCGACCACCGGCACCTTCAGCATGCCGGAGGAATATTTCTTCTGCAGCTTGTGGAAATACGGTATCGGATCCTCCGATATCTTCAGATTCACAACCGTCTCCGGATCAAAGAAGGACTCCAGCTGAAGGAATATGATATTGGTATCGGTCGCATTCTCTGCATCCTTACTGGTAAGCTTCTCATCCTCATCTTTTTCGATATAGCTGATCAGCTTTTCCGAGTAGCCATTGGGCCTGCTCATACCCGTATCGAATGCCGTGACACAAAAGCAGTAGGGAAATCCATAATTCTGGTAGGACATCGCAAGGTTTCCAAAATAACTGGACAGGACACGGGTGTGCAGTCCCAGAACCGTGGAAAACGCAAAAAGCACAACAC
>JAJGAH010000201.1 GCA_020844525.1 Eubacterium sp. | reverse complement strand
GCCGGAGATGAACCTGCGGAGTCAGCGCTCCGCGAGCTGGGGGAGGAACTCGGCATACATGCCAGGCCGGAAGACCTGAAATATCTCGGCGTACACAGGGGATATTATGAGAAGATCTTTCACGGACGGATGTTCCGGGATTTCGAATTTGCGCATCTGTTCCTCTATACAGGCGAATTCGATGAGGGCAGCCTAGTGCTGCAGGAATCAGAGGTTGAAAGCGTCCAGTGGATGGACCTGGAAGCATGCCGCCGGCTGGTTGAGGGGAACCGTGAGGCAACCTGCATCTATCCGGATGAATTTCACACGATCAGCGAAGAAATGCGCAGGTAATGCGGGTGCGTAATACTGGCAGGAAGCTGTGCAGAATACGATAACCGGATCTTGCTGTCATGACTGAATCACCGGAGTATAGCGTGATTCAGAAGAGGAGCTTATGCAGAAGCACCAGCAGTGTCAGATGTGCCGGGTAAAAAATATAGAAGAAGTATTTCATCGTGGATTTTCCCCGCGTATGGCTGTAGGCGGAGACCGGAAGCAGGGACAGAAAAGCCGCCGGTTCCTGAAACAGGCAGACGCACGCCCAGGCATCCGCGAGGACAGGTCTGCTGCATATACGCCCGTTCAGATAATAAAAGCAGGCGAGTGCGCCGATACCGGTGAAATTATAGTCCAGACGCAGGACCCATGCGGCGAGTGCGAAGAAAGCAAGGGTCAGAATCTGGAGCAGTATGGAAATACGGTGGTCTATCATGCCCTTTCCCCGGATCAGGTCCAGTACGGCGTACATGCACAGGCCGAACAGAAGCGTGAAAATCGTGTTCTGCCAGCCGGGATCGTATAGATTGCCGGACATTGCGAGATTAAAGGGGATTTCTGATACAAGGGCCAACAGCAGCATACGGATCATGTATCTGCGCAGATTCCGGGTATGAAAGTAGCCTTCTGCCAGAAGAAAACAGAAAACCGGAAAAGCAATCCGGCCGAGAATGCTGTCCAGTACAAAATACAGGACGGGGTTCAGCTGAGTGTGAAATACCTTTGCAAAATGGTCCAGAACCATGCTTATACAGGCAATGCCCTTGAGCTGGTTCCCGGTCAGGGTGTGTTTCCATGAAAATGACGGGTGCATAGCTGCTCTTTTCTTATTCAAATCTAACGAAGTAACAGAATCTTTTTTGGCTAATGTGATGCATCTGAACGGGTTGAAATCATCATTGCTATATATTATTCTTGATTCATCCAATCCAACAGCTTTTTCCAGTAATTTTCTTTTACATATCATAACAGCATATCATCTGTCGCGTAAATCATAAGCGTCTTTTTCTTTTCTTTTTTTCTTTATGAGTATTTTGTCCGCTGGCTGATTGATCTTCTGTCGGTACGGTCTGTTCCAGGGGGATTCCCTGTTATCCAGTGTTCGTTTTATTTTTCCAGGTTATGAAAGGTTTTTATGGATTTGCCGGTATTGATACTTTTTCTGACGGAAGGGGCAGCGATGCTGGACCTGAAGGAAGAGCGCATCCCCAATGGATGGCTTTTGACCGGGCTGATGCTTGGCATGGCGGAGCAGGTTTTACTCCCGGGAGGCAGAGCTCTGCGAACGGATCTGCTTTCTGTCCTGATTCCCTTTCTGCTGCTGTTTCCATTCTTCCTGTTCCGTATGATTGGAGCAGGTGATATTAAGCTTTTGATGCTGATTGGTTTCTTCATGAAACCGCAGGAGGTTCTGATCTGCCTGTTTCTTTCCTTTGCAGCTGCTGCAGGCTATGTGATTTTTGTATTTCTTCGGTCCGGAGATAGCTGGAAAAGCTGCTTCTCACGAAGAACCCGGTATCTGCAGCGTTATATGCAGGGAGTCCTGCTTCGCGGTGAAAGACCGGCGTATTGGAAACAGAGCATGAGGGAAGACCGGCTGCACCTGGCGGTGTTTATCTGTTTTGCAGTGATACCCTGGGCCGCGGGGTGTTATTGAAGGGAGGATTTTCTATGAGAAAAGTGCTTGCAATCTGTGATACGGAACGAGAATATGCGGTCCGCTTTATGGACTACCTGAACACAAGACAGAATCTTCCCTTTGAAATCCACAGCTTTACGGCATTGGAATCCCTGAAAGAATTTGTCCGGGAGCATCCGGTAGAGATTCTGCTGATTGCGGAGGGGGCATTTCGTGAGGAGGTGCGTCAGATGCCGATCAGGACTGTGGTTCTTCTGACAGAAGACGGAAGTGCTCTGACGGAAGGGGGATGCCAGAAGGACTTATCCTTCCGTCAGATCTATAAGTATCAGGGTCAGAGTCATGTGGTTCGCGAGGTGATGGACTGCTACGGCGCAGAAATCGAGGCGACGGGTCCGGCTGCATTTGCCAAACCCTCGTGCAGAATGACCGGCGTGTGTTCGCTGTCGGATGCGGGACAGAAGGTGATCTTTTCCATGGTCTATGGTCGTTTCCTTGCAGAACAGACTCCCTGTCTGTATCTGAATCTGGAACCGAAATCCGGCATGGAGCGGCTGCTGCCTGACGCGGAAAAAAATACCCGTACGCTCAGCGACGTGATGTATTTCTACCGGCGCGGCAGGAATGGCCTGATCTATCAGCTGAACACAATGCTGCATAAATTCGGCGCGCTGGATTATCTGATGCCGGTGAAGAACGCGGCAGATATCCGTGAGATGACTGAGAAACAGTGGATTGGAATGCTCAGTGAGCTGATGCAGACCAGTACCTATGGAAGAATCCTGGTGGATCTGGATTGGCAGATGCGGGGATTTTCCGATCTGATTGACGCCTGTGACGAGGTGTTTGTGATCAGCCATGGGGATCCGGTCTCGGTCATGCGCAATCATGAATTTGCCGTTGAGCTGAGGGCAGAAGCGGGAGCAGAAAAAATTCGTGAAGTGATCCTTCCGGATCCTGACGGGCATCCGGGAAATGATCATTTTCTGGAACGACAGACATTTGGGAGGGTGGGAAGAACGATACGCAGCGGGATGCAAAGCGGGTGGAAGGAGGAAAGCGGAGCATGATGCCGGCAGAGGATGTATTTGAGAAGCTGCGGTCCGTCATGATGGATCATCTTGAGGAAAATCCCGATCTTTCGGATGAAGAGATCCGGGAGGTAATCGATACGCTGATTCTCGATGAAGCCGCGGAATACGCTCTTTCTCTTGCCGATAAGGAGCAGCTTCATAAATCTCTTTTTTATTCCGTACGGAAGCTTGATGTCCTGCAGGAGCTGATGGATGATCCCGAAATCACAGAGATCATGGTAAATGGCTACAGGCATATTTTTTATGAGAAGGGCGGGCGGCTTTTTCAGTGGAACCGGCACTTTACATCTCAGGAGCGTCTGGAAGATGTCATCCAGCAGATAGTGGGGAGATGTAACCGCGTAGTCAACGAGCAGAGACCAATCGTAGATGCAAGGCTTCCGGATGACAACGGATCCCGTGTGAACGTTGTGATGAATCCGGTTGCGCTGGAGGGCCCGATCCTTACCATCCGCCGGTTCCCGGAAGAGGCTGTGACACTGGAGCATCTGATCCGCTGGGAAAGCATCACAAGGGAAGCGGCAGCCTTTCTTCGGGATCTTGTTGAGGCACAGTATTCCATGCTGATCGGCGGAGGGACCTCCACGGGAAAGACGACCTTTCTGAATGCGCTTTCCTCCTGTATTCCATCTGAGGAACGGATCATTACAATCGAGGATAATGCAGAGCTGCAGATCCAGGGTATACCGAATCTTGTACGCATGGAGGCCAGAGACGCGAATATGGAGGGAGCCCACGCATTAACCATACGTGATCTGATCAAGGCTGCCCTGCGGATGCGCCCAAACAGAATCATCATCGGTGAGGTACGGGGCGCGGAGGCAGAGGATTTTCTGATGTGCCTGAATACAGGGCACGCGGGAAGTCTGGGGACTGCGCATGCAAACAGTGTGCGGGACATGATTTCCAGAATAGAAATGATGGTGCTGATGGGAGAGCCGCTTCCGGTACCGGTCATCCGCAGACAGATTGTGTCCGGAGTGGAGATCATGATTCATCTGACGAGAGATGCACAGGGCAGAAGAAGGCTTGGGGAAATTGCGGAGCTTTCCGGTATACATCAGGATGAGCCGAAAATCCGGACGTTATTTGCAAGAGATGAGGAAGGAGTCCTGAAGAAGGTCAATGAACTTGAGAACCGTGAAAAACTCGAAAATCTTTACAAGAGAAGGCAGGCATTCTGAGCATACAGCTACAGGAGAGCCCCAGGGCCGGGTAAAAAAGGAGCAGAGCAGTGCGCTCAATAAATTTTCCGGAGTATTCTCCACAAAAAAGGAGGCAGGCGGAAAAAAGGTCAGAACGGATTACCGGGTGTACCATTTTTCCCTGCGGGAACTGCTGCTGTATGGGGCGGGTGGCATCCTGCTGGGAGCTGCAGTGGTGTGGCTGTGCTACGACTCTGTCTATGGGGCTCCGCTTGCGGTCCCGATCCTGATTTTTTACCTTGTTATGAAAAAGAAACAGAAGAAGGAGGAGAGAGCGCAGATCCTGAACTATCATTTTCGTGACTTTCTCTCTTCGCTGCACACAAACATGCTTGCCGGATATGCGCTGGAGAACGGTGTGCGGCTGTCTGCTGGTGATATCGCAAAGCTGTACGGAAGAGGAGACATCCTGGCGATGGAGCTGAAGGATATGGTCGGGCAGATGCGGTTCGGAAAACCGGTAGAGCAGCTGTTTCTCGATCTCGGCATACGGAGCGGCGTGGAGGATATCAGAAATTTCAGTGAGGTCCTTGTGATCGCCAAGAGAACCGGAGGGAACATGAACCATATCCTGGAGTCTACCTGGAGGAATATCTGCGAGAAAATAGATACCCGGCAGGAAATTGATACGGTTACGGCATCCAAGCGGTATGAGCAGGGCATCATGAGCCTGATGCCGGCGGGAATTATTTTATATATGAGAATTACATTTGAGGGTTTTTCAGAGAAGGTCTATGGGAATCCGGCAGGTGCGGTGCTGATGACGGTCTGTCTGCTGATCTATGTTGTGGCATTTCTGGCAGGCCGGAAGCTTTGCAGGATAGAGGTCTGAGGATTTCCATGGTCTCTCCTGTGAGGTGGGCGCATGATCAGAATGTTACTTCCGGTGGTTACAGCAGCGGCAGTCATCTGGCTTTTCCGGCACAAAAAAATTTCCAGGATTTTCTTTTTCGTTCTGATGGCCGGTACGGTTATGACAGGCGCGCTGGTTTTCCAGGAGATACAGAAGGGTGACTGGGAAGAGGTCCGCTCTGTCCAGAGACAGCAGGGCACGGATCAGGCAGCCGGACAGGTGGAGCTGGCGGTAGATAACGCACAGGGCAG